>JBEDFW010000197.1:0-15617 GCA_041174985.1 Actinomycetota bacterium
CGTACATGGTGGGCTCGGCGTTCGGTGCTTCGAAAGTGCCGGCGACACTCGTTCTCGCTGGTGTCGCCGTCACCGCTCTCGCCACTGCGGTGCAGACCTTCCTGCTCCAGCGCAACACCGAAGTCGTACGACAGGTGTACAGCTGGATCCTCGGGCGTCTCTCGACGGCGACCTGGGCCGATGTTCGGCTCGTCCTTCCGTACGTGATCGTGAGTACGGCGGTCCTTCTCTCGCATCGTCGCCTGCTCGACGTGCTGCGTGTCGGTGACGAGGAGGCGGCCGCCCTCGGCGCACGAGTCGATCGCATTCGACTCACGGTGGTGATCGCAGCGACGCTCGGAACATCGGCCGTGGTCAGTGTGAGCGGTCTCATCGGTTTCGTCGGGATCATGGTGCCGCACTTGGTTCGGATGCTCGCCGGAGCCAGTTACCGGCGTCTGCTGCCGCTCTCGGTTCTCGTGGGTGCGGCCTTCCTCATCGTCGCCGACGTGCCCGGTCGGATCCTGTCCGATCCGGCCGAGACACCCATCGGTGTGGTGACTGCCTTCCTCGGGGCACCGTTCTTCATCGCCGTTCTACGCACGCGTCAGGGGTCTCTGCGATGAGTTCTCTCGCGCTCGGTGATCTCTCGGTTCGTTACGGACAGACGGTCGCATTGCAACCCTTCAGTGACACGGTTCGTCCGGGTGAGTGGCTGTGTCTGATCGGACCCAACGGAGCCGGTAAGTCGTCGTTGTTGCACGCCGTCGCCGGTCTCGTCGGATACGAAGGGCGGATTCTGATCGACGGCAGTCCGCTCGACCTGCGTTCCACGCGTCGACGAGCCGCGCTCGTGGCCCACGTTCCGCAATCGCCGGTGCTTCCGCACGACATGTCGGGGTTCGAGTACGTGCTCCTCGGTCGCAATCCGTACGTCTCGTACTTCGGATCCGAGACGGCGCACGACCGAGCGATCGTCCGTGACGTCCTCGAACGACTCGATCTGGCCCAATTCGCCGAACGACGTCTGGGCACTCTCTCGGGCGGGGAACAACAGCGTCTCGTGATCGCCCGCGCACTCGCGCAGGAGGCACCGATCCTCCTGCTCGACGAGCCGACGGCGGCGCTCGACATCGGGCATCAACAGCAAGCACTCGAACTCGTCGATCGACTCCGACGCGAACACGGAATCACGGTGGTATCGGCGATGCACGACTTGACTCTCGCCGGTCTCTACAGCGATCGCCTCGCTCTTCTGCATCGTGGTCATTGCGTCGCGTCGGGTCCGGCCGAGAACGTTCTTCGGGCCGAGACGCTCTCGGAGTTCTACGGCGTGACGGTGAGTGTGCACCGCGACGACGACGGAACGGTGATCGTCGTGCCACGACGCACCGGGCCGCTCGCCTGAACGTCGTTCCGAGTCGACCGACGTCCCCTTCGGGTCGAACGGCCGACCCCAGTAGCGTCGAGTGCGTGGAACGCGACTTCGACCCCGTTCTCCTCAATCGTCGGGTCGAGGGTCTGGCCGTCTCGCACCAGCGCCTTCTCTCCGTTCTCGACGGGCTCACCGACGAGATGGTCGGTCGACCGTCGCTCCTTCCGTCGTGGTCGGTCGGGCACGTGCTCGCGCACCTCGACCAACAGGCTCGCAGTGTGACGCGTCTCGTCGACGCCGCCGAGCGCGGTGAAGTCGCCGACCAGTATCCCGGTGGTTTTCCGGCTCGTTCGTCGGCCATCGAGGAGCGTGCCACTCGCTCGGCCGTCGAGCACGTGCGCGCCGTTCGTGATTCGATCTACGAACTGGAGGGTGTCTTCGCCCGTGCGAGAGAAGCTTGGTACGGCTTCGGACGACTCGTGATCGGACGGGAAGTGCCGATCACCGACCTTCCGTTGCGACGTTGGCGCGAGGTCGAGGTGCATCTCGGTGATCTCGGCATCGAGGAGTGGGGTCCGACCGGGCCCGATTCCTGGGCCGACGAATACGTGCGAGACGACCTGGTGGTGATGACGATGATGTGGAAGGCGCGAGGTTCGATGGGGCTGACCGATCTGCCGGCGGCCGTCATGACTCGCCCTCCGCGCGAACGGCTCGCTTGGTTGACCGGTCGGACGACCATCGATGGAGTCGAACCAGCGGGAGTGCTCCCGTGACGCCGTCGGTGCGAACACTGGCGCGCGCTCTGGTCGTGGCGACCGTCGTCGTTCTCCTCTCGACGTCGTCGTCCACCTCGGTCGCAGCTCACGCGTCGCTCGACTCGTCGGACCCTGCTCCGTCGGCGATCCTCGAGTCCTCGCCGTCGGAGATCCGTCTCGATTTCTCCGAGCCGGTGTCGCCCTCATCGGAGGCCATTTCTCTCTTCGACGGCGACGGATCACCGATCGCCGCCGGTCCGATCGGTTCCGGAGGCTCACCGTCGTCGATCGTCATGACCGACGTGCCGACGCTCGACGACGGCACCTACGTGATCGCCTGGCGAGTGGTGTCGAGTGATGGCCACCTCGTTCAAGGAGCATTCACGTTCACGATCGGCTCGGGTGACGCGAACTCGATCGACGTCGGCGAGTTGGTCGGTGGTGTTCTCTCCGCACGCAATGGAGCGGCCGGCATCGACACCGTGCTCGTCGTCATGCGTTGGATGTCGTTCGTCGCCGCCGTGGTCCTCCTCGGGGCACTGGCCTTCGTGGTGAGCCCGACGATCGATCGTGCTCGTCTCACCCTCCCGGCGCTCCTGGCGGCGATCGTCCTCGGAGCGACCTCCCTCGTTCATCTCGCCCTGCAGGGTGTGTATCTGACGGCGGGTGGGTGGTCGACGATGTTCGAACCCGGCGCATGGGGTGATGTGCTCGAGACTCGACTCGGGGTCGGACTGCTCGTTCGCGTTCCGGCCGCAGCAGTGTTGGGGATCATCGTGCTGACGATTCGGAGAGACGTCGAACGTGCCGACGATCGCGTGTCGTCGGCCTGGTGGCAATCGACTGCCGCGCTCGTCTCGGCCGTCGTGCTCGCGACCTTCTCGATGGGTGGCCATCCGAGTGCGGCCCCATTGGCCGGTGTCGCCGTTGTCGTCGACGTGATTCACGTCGCCGCGGTGGCTCTCTGGATCGGTGGGCTCGTCGCAGTTCTGATCGCTGGCCGGGGTCGGGTCGACGCCGTCGAAAGGCTCTCGCGTGTGGCCACCTGGGCGGCGCCGATCGCCGTCGCGACGGGTGTCTGGCAGACGTGGCGAATCGGCAATGGCTGGAGTGATCTCGTCGACACCACATGGGGTCGCGGACTACTCGTGAAGTCGGCCGTGGTGATCGTGGCACTCGCGCTGGGCGGCGTCGCTCGTCTGGTCGTCCGACAGAACTCACCGTCGGGTGGAATCGGACGTCTGATAATCACCGAGGTCGTCGTGGCGCTCGTCGTCCTCGCGGCCAGCGCGTACGTCGTGGGTGAATCACCGGTGGTCGCCCGCCCGCCGGCCGTTGTCTCGACCACCCTCGCCCAAGGTTCGACGATCGTCGAATTGACCGTGACACCCGGAACGGTGGGCAACAACGAGATTCACGTGGTGGTTCGACCACCGGGTGGAGCACTGCAACGAATTCCTTCGCTCGAAATGCGCGCGACGCCGCCGAGTGACGATGCGGTGCCGATCGACGTCGCGGTCCTCGGCGCCGGTCCCAATCACTTCGTCGGCCGCGTCGCGTTCGTGGAGTCCGGCAACTGGCAACTCGACATCCTGCTGCAATCCGATCCGTCGAGTTCGACCCGACTCTCGACCGAACTCGCGATCACCGGTTGACGGCGCGAACCACGACGTGGTGGGGGAGCCGAGTGACGGGCTCGATGAATCCCTCGCCCTCGACGGTGAATCCGAGTCGTCGGTAGAAGTCGAGTGCTGCGTCGCGGGCATTGGCCCAGACGATCTCCACTCCTCGCTCGGCGAGCACGTCGAGGCCAGCCACGACCAGTCGCGCACCGAGGCCGCGACTCTGGAAGTCGACAGCCGTCGCCATGCCTCTCAATTGATACGCCACCCGACCGGGTGATCCGGCGCGCTCGCGCGCGAGCCACGTACTGGTGGCCACGATTCGCCCCGCGTGGTCGAGGGCGGCCAGATGAAACGTGGTGGCTTCGTCATCGCCCTCGAAATCGACCGATTGATTCTCCATGCCGGCCCGCAGCACTTCGCGTCGGAGAGGACGGATCGACTCGACCGGCATCCGCTGGATGGACACTCCGTCGGCGAGATGATGAACGCGGTCTGCCACCGCTTTCACGTCGGTCGGGTCGTGCGACACGAGGATCGCCGTCACACCCGATCGCTTCAGCGTCTCACGCACGTCGTGGGCCAGACGGGTGCGCAGTTCGTCGTCGAGACCAGCGAACGGTTCGTCGAGCAGGACGACCCGCGGCATCGGAGCGAGTGTGCGGGCGAGGGCGACGCGTTTGGCCTCTCCGCCCGACAACGTTCCGACGCTCTGGCCACTTCGATCGGCGAGTCCGACCGCATCGAGCACCTCGGCCACTCGAGCATCGATCTCCGGTCGGGAACGCCGGTTCATGCGCAGGCCGAAAGCGACGTTGTCGGCCACGTCGAGATGCGGAAAGAGCTGATTGTCCTGGAACACCAGGCCCACTCGCCGTCGATGAGTCGGCCAGTCGGTCACGTCTTCTCGGTCGATGAGGACACGACCGCCGTCGGGCCGTAGTAAGCCGGCGATCACTCGTAGCAGCGTGGTCTTGCCCGACCCGGAGGGCCCGATCACCGCGACGATCTCCCCGGTCGACACGTCGAGGGACTCGTGGTCGAGAACCAACTGCGAATCGAAGCGCACCGAGACATCACGGATCTGCAGGCTCACGACTCGGCCCGCCGATCCACGAGAACCACGAGAGACGACGTGATCACGAGGAGAAGAACTGCTGCTGCCGAGCCCGTCATCACCGACAGTGAACCAGGGCGCGAGAGAAGAGCCTCGACGACGATCGGAAGAGTCGTCGAGTCACGTCGGGTGAGAAAACTGGTCGCGCCGAATTCACCGAGCGACATGGCGACCGAGAAGGCAGTGGCCGTGGCGAGGGCCGGTCGCATGAGAGGAAGTTCGACCCGTCGCCAGCGTTGCCACGGGCCGGCCCCGAGAGTGGCGGCGGCGTCGCTCAGACCGGTCGGGACGCTTCGTAGGAGAGGGATCACCGACCGAACGACGAAGGGAAGTGCCACGCTGGCGTGGACGATCGGAATCAACCACCACGATCCGCGGACGTCGATCGGGTCGACGTCGTAGGTGACGACGATGCCGAGGCCGACCGCCACGGCCGACACGCCGATCGGCAGATCGGCCACCACCCGGGCCCACCGGGCCGTCGATCGGACCGCAACTCGGGCGATCGCCACTCCGCACGGAACGGCGACGATGGCGGCCACCGACGCGAAACGCAGAGAGTTGCGCACCGCGTCAGCGAGTCGCACCTCGGGTAATCGCGACTCGACGAGACCGAAGAGAACGCGCCAGCCGTCGAGAGTCCATCCGTCGACCGATCGCAGAGAGGTGGCGACGAGCGCGACGATCGGTACTGCGAAAAGTGCGGCGAGCGACCAGGCGACGAATTCGGCACCGAGACGTCGTGGTCGGCGATCCGGACGACTCTCGATGCGCATCATTTCGATCGGGCGACGTGACCACGCTGCCATGGCGACGACGACGATCACGGCCTGCGTGGCAGCCAGTGTCGCTGCACCCGACAGGTCACCGAGAACGACGGCTCGTCGGTACACCTCCACGTCGATGGTCGCCCAATGCGACCCGCCCAGAACGCGAACGACACCGTACGAGGTCGCGCTCATCACGAACACGAGGGCACTCGCCGACCACACGGCGGGTCGTATGAGCGGCCACACCACACGGCGAGCCACTCCGAGCGGAGTCGCACCGAGAGTGCGCGCGGCCGACAAGAGGTCGTCGTCGATGGCGCGCCACACGGGAAGGACCGTTCGCACCACCACCGACACGTTGAAGAACACGTGAGCGGTGAGAATCGCCAACAAGGATCGATCGAGCGACGTGGGAAGAACGGCGAGGAATGCCGCACCCACCACGACCGTCGGCAGCACGAAGGGAACCGTGAACACGGCCAGGAGAAAGCGTCGACCGCGCACTCGACGGCGAGCGAGGATCCAGGTCGGAACGAGACCGATCGCGACCGTGAGCGATGTCGACAGGAGTCCCTGCCACACCGAGAACCATGCGGCGTCGGCGACTCCGGGACGTGACCACACCGATCTCGGATCGTCGACGGTCTCGATGACGAGCACGACGAGCGGGACGAGGGTCGCCACGGCGACCAACAAGAGGCCCGGGATCGTCGGGAGTCGACGACCGATCACGAAGTGATGGCGAGCCATTCCTCGACCCATGTCGGACGGCCGGCTGCGATCACGTCGGAACTCATGGTCGCCGGATTCTCGACCACGGGAGAGTGGAGACGGAACGACTCGGGCAATTCGGTGGTTTCGTTCGACGGATACACGAAGATGCTCTCGGGCAGCATGCGTTGGAACTCGTCGCTCACCAGATAGTCGACGAGGGTACGTGCGGCCTCGACGTAGTCGGTCCCCCGAAGGACACCGGCGAATTCAACCTGTCGGAAACAGGAGTCGACCATCACGCTCGTCGGTGCCGGTGCGTCGTCGGGCAACGGAGGATCGGCGAAGAGCACTTCGGCCGGTGGACTCGAGGCGTAGCTGAGAACGAGCGGTCGATCGCCTCCGTACCGCGAGAAGGCCGAGTAGTAGGCGTCGCTCCATCCGGTCACCACGAGCACTCCGTTCTCGACGAGGGCTCGCCAGTAGTCGGCCCAACCGTTCTCGCCGTAGCGAACCACCGTGGCGAGAAGAAAGGCCAGGCCCGGCGACGACGTCGAGGCGTTCGAGACGACCAGGAGGTCTCGATATCGCGGGTCGATCAGATCGTCGAGGGTGGTCGGAGGTTCGAGGCCGAGAGCGTCGAGTGCGGCATCGTCGATGTTGATGCACACGTCACCGAAGTCGACCGGTGTCACCACTCCCGATCCGGTGTCGAGCAGCTCGTCACGCAATGGATGAGCATCGGAGACGTACGGGTCGAAGATCTCTTCGTCGATCGCCCGTGACAGGAGAGTGTTGTCGACTCCCCAGAGCACGTCGCCCTCCGGATTGCCGGCCGTCAATCCGGCCTTGGCCACGACTTCTCCGGCATCGCCCCCGAGAGCGATCTCGACGTCGATTCCGGTCGCCGCGGTGAAAGCGTCGAACGCTCCATCCGGAGGAGTGAACGAGTCGTAGGCCACGAGAACCAACCGTTCGGGTGTGCTGTCGTCGTCGGAAGAACCGCACGCAGTCGTGACGAGGGCGGCGGCGAGGACGGCCAGAGAGAGTTTCTCGGCGATGGCTCGATTCACGAGTCGGTTCCTTCCGATCGGGGGGAGAGACGGTCGAGCAGGCCCGGGGCGATCACGGCGAGGACACCGTCGTCGAGCCGCACCGACATTTCGGGTGCGACGACTTCGTTGCTCACCCCTCGCGCGCGATCGGCACGCAACGTCTCGCCGTGGAGCGGCCAACGCAATCCGGTCGTGTGAACGCCGCGGGCCGATCCGTCGAGGGGCAGAAGACTCACGAGAGATCCGGGCGGGAGCTCGAGCGTGACGGGGCGGTCGGGACGGGCGACGACGAGGTGATCCCAAGCGATCCACGCCGCCACGTGATCGAGATGCGACAGGGTGTCACTCGCAAGGGCCGAGATCGTGCCGAGCAAGTGATCGAGGCGGTCACCGCCACCGGCGAGAAGCGTGATGCCCGTGGCGCCGCGGGCCACGCTCACCGACAGCGCGAGTTCGGTGTCGGTGAGATCCTTGTCGACGTCGGCGACGAGCATCGAGGTTCCCCGTCGACGTGCTTCGGCACGGCCATGATCGGAGATCGAGTCGAGGTCGCCGACGAGCAGATCGACGTCGAGACCGAGTGACAACGCATGGTCGAACCCGGAGTCGGCACACACGACTTCGTCGTGACCGCCGACGTGGTCGAGAGCCCGGGGGTCGGGGGACGAACCACCCGTGATCACGATCGTGTGTTTGCGCTGGCTCGGATCCCGGTCCATTTTCCCTCCGCTGGCATTACCCAGATCAGGTTCTCGGGTCGGTGACGCGGTCACCCTCTCAGCCCGCCGAACGTGCGAGCTCCCCGTTGGTACGGATGACTGTACTGCCACTTCGTCGCCGACGGGTGTTCGTGCGACAATGACGGCTCGACGACGCGTCGGATGCCGTGTCGTGACGGGGAGGCGGACATGTCGGGACAGTTGGCGGGGCGAGTGGCTCTCGTGACCGGTGGCGGTCGCGGTATCGGCCGGGGAATCAGCGAACTCCTCGCCGCTCACGGTGCGACGGTCGCAGTCAACTACCGGCGTGACGCCGACGCGGCCGACGAGACGGTGCGGGCCATCGAGTCCGCCGGTGGTTCGGCGCGAGCGTATTCGGCGTCGGTCGACGATCCCGATGCGGTGCAGTCGATGGTCGAGCGGATCGTCTCCGACTTCGGATTCGTCGACATCTTGGTCTGCAACGCCGGTATCGCGTCGAAGGGACGGGCCGTCGCCGACACCGATCCTCAGGAATTGTTGAACGTGGTCAACACTCACGCCATCGGGCCACACCACCTGTCGCGATGCGTCCTTCCATCGATGCGAACGCGCTCACGTGGCGACATCGTGATGATCTCATCGGTCGCGACGTCGCACATGGGTCCCAACGGAGCCCCCTACAACATGGGCAAAGCAGCCATGGAGGCGTTGGCGCTCACGTTGGCCAAGGAGGAACGGCCCTTCGGCATCCACGTCAACGTGGTGGCGCCGGGTCTCGTCGAGACCGACATGGGTGTGCGTTTGGCTCGGGCGATGACCGGCAACCGAGATCTCAACGATTTGCGAGCCCTCGATGCGTCGTCGCCGTTCGGGCGGGTCTGTCAGCCCCTCGACGTGGCCAACGTGGTGTTGTGGTTGTGCAGTGAAGGTGCCGGGTACGTGACAGGCCAGCGCATCGAATGTGACGGAGGAGGACCGCGCTGAGCGGGGCAGGCATGCCTGATCCGGCTCGTGGGCCGGGTCCTCGCCGGTATCGTCGAAGGTGATGAGCCCTCTCGCCCCGAAGAGTCCCCTCGCTCCGTCGAACTCGGAGCCGATCGTCACGATCTCCGAAGCAGCCATGGTCGAACTGGTGCGTCTGCGCGATGCCGAAGAAGACGCGGCCTCGCTCGGGTTGCGTCTCGAGATCGTGAGCGGTCCGGGGGAGGAGTTCAAGTACGACCTGTCGCTCGACGAGTTCCGCAAGGCGGCTTTTTCCGACGAAGTGCGCACGCAGGAAGGTCTGAAGGTCATCGTCCCGGCCAAAGACGTCGAGCTGTTGCAGGGTGCGGTCCTCGATTTCACGTCGTCGTCGGGGCTCGTGATCCGCAACCCCAATCGACCCGCTGCGCCGGTGATCGATGGACTGGTGTCCGATGACGTTCTCTCGGCCGAGATCGAGGCCGTGATCGCGAACGACGTCAACCCGGCCCTCGCCGCTCACGGCGGTTTCGTCACCTACGTCGGTCACGACACCGAAGGAACCGCGTATCTCACCATGGGTGGTGGCTGTCACGGGTGCTCGATGAGTCGAATGACGATGCTCGAAGGCGTTCAGACGACGGTGATCGAGAAGATTCCGGCCGTGCAGCGAGTCCGCGATCTCACCGATCACGCGTCGGGTGAGAATCCGTACTACCGCTGAGGGCCGCGCACCAGACGACCGGGTAACGCTCCGGTGAATTCGTCCCGTTCGACCGTCTGCACTCCGTTCACCACGGTGGCCACGTAACCGACGCCGCGCTGAACGAGTCGACGACCACTGGCGGGCAGGTCGAACACCATGCGCGGAACGTCGAAGCCGAGGCCGTCGTAGTCGATCACGTTCACGTCGGCCCGCAGACCCGGAGCGATCAGACCTCGATCGAACAGTCCGTAGAACTCGGCGGTCTGGCGAGTCTGGCGATGAACCACGAACTCGAGAGGCAGTCGAGGGCCACGGTGGCGATCGCGAGTCCAGTGAGTGAGCATGAACGTGGGCATGCCGCCGTCACAGATCGCTCCACAGTGCGCGCCGGCGTCCGACAGTCCCATGCGGGTGTGCGGGTGAAGGTGGGCGTCGTGGACCATCGAGAGATCGCCGTAGGAGTAGTTGAAGAACGGCGCGTAGATCATGCCGTTCCCGTCGTTCGCCGTGAGTTGGTCGAGAACGATCTCGGCGACGGGTCGACCTGTGCGGCGGGACAGAGCGGCGATCGACTCGTCGCGACTCGGCTCGTAGTCGATGTCGGCTCCGTCGACGAGCCACATGCCGTCGGCCTTCTCGATCACGACCTTGTGGAACAAGCCATCGGCGGGTACGTCGCTCACGATTCGGCGACGTCGTTCGGGATCGGCGAGAGCCACCAGACGTTCGGGCATCGCGAGATGCGCGACTTCGGCGTACGCGGGATGGAACAAGAGCGGATGAACGCTTCCGTGGAGGCAGTAGAGGATGCCGATCGAACGTCCGGCCACTTGGGTGTAGATGGGAATTCCATCGGCGTGCGCCTCGGTCAAGAGCTCGAGGACGCGTCGCCAGAGTTCCGGTGACTGATCGGTCTGGCTGAGGTTGACGCTCACGGGCCGACCGGTTCGACGCGCGAGCTCACGCATCCAGATCCACTCCTCGTCGGGAACGCGCACGTGCTCGGGGGAGAACTGGAAATTGCCGTGACCCACGCGGGCCATGGCCTCGGCGATCGCGTAGAGCTCCTCGGCGTCGACCATCGTTCCGGGGACGAGTTCCCCGCTCCGGGACCGGTGCAGCGGCGTTCGACTCGTGGAGAAGCCGAGTGCGCCGGCGCGCAGCGCCTCCTCGACGATGTCGGCCATACGTCGGGCGTCGTCGGCAGTGGCCGGTTCGTTGTCGGCTCCGCGTTGCCCCATCACGTAAGCGCGAACCGGGCCGTGGGCGACGAGTGCACCGACGTCGAGCACGTACGAGCGAGACCCGACGGCATCGAGGTACTCGGGAAAGGTCTCCCATTGCCAGTCGATTCCGTCCGACATCGCCGAACCGGGGATGTCCTCGACGCCCTCCATCAACTCGATCAGCCAGTCGTGTCGGTCGGGACGGGCCGGCGCGAAACCGACTCCGCAATTGCCCATGACGACCGTGGACACGCCGTGCCACGAGCTCGGTGTGAGCCACGGGTCCCACGACACCTGAGCGTCGTAATGCGTGTGGACGTCCACGAAACCCGGAGTCACGAGCGCGCCGTCGGCGTCGATCGTCCGAGACGCGCGAGACACCGTTCCCACTTCGACGATTCGGCCGTCGCTTATTCCGACGTCGGCCGAGCGCGCCGCAGCCCCCGAGCCGTCGACCAGTCGTCCCCCGACGATGTTGAGGTCGTTCATCGCTCGAACGCTAACAGAGGCGTGCGATGACCTCGTCGTGCAGTGCGCCGTTGGACGACACCGCGGAATCGCTCTCGAACGTTCGCACGCCCAGACGATCAGTGAGGCGACCGCCGGCCGCTTCGACGATCGCTTGCACAGCGGCGACGTCGTAGGGCTGCAGACCGATGGCGTCGACGGCGACGTCGATGACTCCCTCGGCGACGAGCATGTGCTGCCAGAAATCACCGAATCCACGTCCGCGATAGGCGTCCCGTTGCAGGTCGACGAGACGGTCGGTGAGTCCGAGTCGGTCCCAGCCGTCGTTCAGGGTGATGCTCACGTGTGCATCCGACATTCGTGACGTGTCGGACACGGCGATACGTCGTCCGTTGGCGTACGCGGTGCCTGGGGTCGACCACCAGCGCCGCCCGAGGGCGGGCGCCGACACCACGCCGATCAGAGGACCGCGGTCGGCGTGCACGAGCGAGACCAACGTTCCCCACACCGGTACGCCGCGAACGAAGTTCGACGTGCCGTCGATCGGATCGACGACCCAGGTCCAGATCGAGTCGGTGGCACCACCTCGACCGTGTTCCTCACCGAAGATCGCGTGTTGCGGACGCGCTGCCAACAGTCGTTCGACGATCGCCGCCTCACAACCACGATCGATCTCGGTCACTTCGCTGCGATCGGCTTTGCGCGAGATGGTGAACGATCGGGCGTCGAATGGCGGAAGCGTGATGGAGTCGGCGAGATCGGCGAGTTCGAGGGCCAGCGCGAGTTCGCCGTCGAGATCGACGCCGAGTCCGTCGGTGCGGCTCATGCCGAGGTGTGAACCGCTCGCACGGTCGCGACGATTCCGTCGGCGTCGAGTCCGAGCTGAGCAAGGATCCGATCGGGTTTGGCCTGCGGGATGAATTTGGTCGGCACGCCGAGAACCTTCACGACGGTGGACGGATCGACCTCGGCCACGAGACCAGCGATGCTCGAACCGATACCGCCATCGGCGATGCCGTCTTCGATCGTGATCACCGCATCGTGCCGGGCGGCGTCGGCGATCATGTCGGGATCGAGCGGGGCACACGAGCGGACGTCCCACACGGTCACGGCGGTTCCCGAGTCGGCGAGGGTCTCGGCAGCTTTCAACGCCGCCCCGACCATCTTGCCGACGGCGAGGATCGCAATCGAACCCGAACCGTTCACGAGGCGACGTGCGGCCAGGCCCGACCCGACGTCATCGGCCGAAACCTGGCGAGCCGCGCCCTTCGGGTAACGGATGACGACCGGTCCGGCGTCGGCGAGCGAGATCGCGTCGTGGAGCATCTGCTGCAACTCTTGGGCACTCGAGGGAGCGAGCACGCGCATCCCGGGAACCTTCGACAAGAGTGCCAGGTCGTAGACGCCGTGATGACTCGGTCCGTCGTCGCCAGTGATGCCGGCCCGATCGAGGCAGAAGATCACCGGGAGACGATGCAGTGCCACGTCGTACACGACTTGGTCCCAGGCACGACTCAGGAATGTCGAGTAGAGAGCGACGACCGGCCGCAATCCACCCATCGCCATACCTGCTGCGCCGGTGACCGCGTGTTGCTCGGCGATGCCGACGTCGAAGAAGCGCTCGGGGTGACGACTCTGGAAGGGAATGAGCCCGGTCGGTCCGGGCATGGCGGCCGTGATCGCGACGAGACGTGGATCGGACTCGGACTCCTTGAGGATCGCTTCGGCGAAGGCCTGGGTGTAACCGGTGGGAACGGCCTTCGGAGGTCCGACGTTCGGGTCGAACACCGGCGTGTCGTGCAAGTGTTTCTCGTCGTCGTCCTCGGCCGGGGAGTAACCCTTTCCCTTCTGAGTGACGACGTGCACGACGATCGGACCCTCGGCCGAGAGGTCCTCGGCGCTGTGCAGCGCGCGCTCGAGTTCACGCATGTCGTGACCGTCGATCGGACCGATGTAACGAACGCCGAGTGCTTCGAAGAAAGAAGGCGGTTGAAGGAATTCGCGTACGGCGGCCTTCACCGCTTCGACACCCTTCTCGGCCTGTTGGCCGACGACCGGCAGGTTCTGCAACCACGCCTCGAGGCGACGCTGACGCTGCACGTACACCGGATTCATTCGGATGCGCGTGAGTTGGTGCGACAACTTCTCGGAGATGCGCTCAGGGAAAGCGGGGCGTTCACCCGAGCCAGTCGCCGACGTCGGGGAGTCGTCGATGTCGACCGGGAGGTGCTGCGTGAGATTGGAGATCGTGGGCGCGTAGCTGCGTCCGTTGTCGTTGAGGACGACGATCACCTTGCGTCGACTGTGCCCGAGGTTGTTGAGCGCCTCGTACGCCATGCCACCCGTCATCGAGCCGTCACCGATGACAGCGACGATGTGACGATGCCGGTCGACACCGGCGTCGCGAGCCACGGCGAGACCGTAGGCGTACGAGAGAACCGTGGAGGCATGGCTGTTCTCGATGTAGTCGTGCTGGCTCTCTTCACGACTCGGATAGCCCGAGAGGCCACCCGATTGACGCAAGTGGGCGAATCCTCCGCTGCGTCCGGTCACGATCTTGTGCACGTACGACTGGTGCCCGGTGTCCCAGAGAATGGCGTCGTGCGGGGAGTCGAAGACCCGATGCAGAGCCAGGGTCAGTTCGACCGCACCGAGATTCGAACCGAGGTGACCACCGTTGTCGGCGACGGCACGCACGATGAAGTCACGGATCTCTCCGCTCAGTTCGTCGAGCTCGGGGTACGAGAGCCGACGCAGATCGGCCGGCTCCCGGATGTCGTCGAGGGGCATGGTGAGGTCACGCTAGCCCTACGACGGTGACGAGACGTCGGCAGAACCATCGGTGTGACGGGTGGACACCTGGGCGGTGGTCGACTGCCGAAACTCACGTTCGTGCCGGGCGTCGAGACGGTTCTGATTCCATCGGTGGAGACCCCAACCGAGCAGCGCGCCGACGCCCAGTGCGAGCTGTCCGCCCACCCCGTCGATCCAGTAGTGGTTGCCGGTGACGACGATGCAGAAGAGCGTGGCGGCGGGGTAGAGGAGGACGGCGATCTTGGTCCACCGGCGTCGCAGAAGAGGCCACATGGCGAAGGCGCACCAACTGGCCCAGCCGATGTGGAGACTCGGCATGGCGGCGTACTGGTTGGAGATGGAATTCATGGTGTCGGACTCGAAGGTCCAGAGCCCGCCGCCGAATTCGGGCAACGTGTCGACGAATCCGAACGTCCCGTCGTCCTCGGTGCCGGGTAGTCCGTCGGCACCGGAGTCGCGCAACGGACTGGCGATGCACGCGCCCCCGAATCCACCGTTCGGACCCGGGCACGGCGCATCGAGAAGACGCGGCGGCATGACCGGGAAGAGCGAGAAACCCACGATGGCGAGTGCGGTGGTGATGGCGAGCGTGTTACGCCACTGTGGGAAGACGTTCGGACGCTTCACGAAGAGGATCCAGAAGACCGAGAGGGTCACGGCGAAGTGGGCGGTTCCGTAGTACGTGTTCCAGAAACGGATGAACCACTCGTACGACAAGAACCAGTCCTGCACCGACTCCTCGTGGAAGAGGCCGATGAAACGCTCGAAGCGAATGAGGCGCTCCGCATTGTTGAAGGCCTGCTCGGGAATTCCGTCGGCGGCGATCTGCGCCGACCCGAACTGGTTGCGCGTCCAGGAATAGACGACGTAGAAGGCGCCCATGATGAGGGTCTCTTTCCACCAGAAAGTCCGGTGGGTGCGAGCGGGCACGGGTGTCTCAGCTCCTGTCGCCCCCGAATCCACGGGAGCAATCTAGGCTCACCACGTGATCGACGACGACGTACTCGAACGGGTCCTGGGAGATGCACTGCGAACCGGAGGCGACTTCGCCGAGGTGTTCGCATCCGATTGGCAAGGGACGGGTGTCGGACTCGACGATGGGCGAGTCGAACAGTTGTCCACCGGCCGCAGCCGTGGAGCCGGTATCCGTGTCGTGCGCGGCGACACCACCGGGTTCGCTCACACGGCCGACCTGTCGGAGAACGGATTGCTCGCCGCGGCCCGGGCGGCCGCCGAAGCAGCCAGTCAGGGTGGCGGAGGAGCTCGAGTCGTGTCTCTCGACGAACGAGCCTCACGTGTCGTGAGTCCGGTCGACGTCGATCCGTCGACGGTGTCGAAGTCGGCCAAGGTCGAAC
>JBEDFW010000198.1:0-28752 GCA_041174985.1 Actinomycetota bacterium
TTGCCGAACCGGTTGCGGTCGTCGATGTCGACCGCCTTCAGCCGGCAGTTCTGATGTTCACGAGTGGTACGGCCGGTTCACCGCGCGCGGCGATCCTGACGCACGGCAACCTGATGGCCAACATCGAGCAGAACGAGCGGATGCCCGATCACGTGCGCCCCGACGACGTGGTGTTCGGCGTGTTGCCGGTCTTCCACATCTTCGGGCTGAACGTGGTGGTCGGTATGTCGTTGCACGCCGGCGCCTGCGTGGTCCTGATCCAACGGTTCGATCCGGTGGCCACCGTCGAGACGATCGAGGAGCGTGGCATCACGGTTCTTCCGGGTGCACCGCCGGTGTGGGTCGCGTTGTCGCTGCTTGAGGGTTACGACGCGACGCATTTCGCCAAGGTACGTCTCGCGCTCACCGGTGCGTCGCGCATGCCCAGTGACGCCATCGAGCGCCTCGAGCGAAAGTTCGGACTCGTTCTACGCGAGGGATACGGCTTGACCGAGGCCGCACCAGTGGTCACGAGTTCGGTCGGTGTGCCGCCACGTCGTGATTCGGTCGGTCAGGTGGTGCCGGGTGTCGAGGTTCGCGTGATCGACTCCGACGGCAGTGACATCCTCGCCGGCGACAGTGGTGAGGTGTTGGTGCGCGGCGACAACGTCTTCGTGGGTTACTGGAACGATCCCGAGGCGACGGCACGAGTTCTCGACACCGACGGTTGGTTGCACACAGGTGACATCGCCACGGTCGACGGAGACGGATACCTCTATCTGCTCGATCGGGCGAAGGATCTCATCATCGTGTCGGGCTTCAACGTGTTCCCGGCCGAGGTCGAAGAAGTGCTCATGCGACACCCCGCTGTCTTCGAAGCCGGAGTGATCGGTGTTCCGCACCCGCAGACCGGCGAAGCCGTGCGCGCTTACGTGGTGTTGAAGCCCGGGGCGGAAGCCGACGAGGACGCCCTCATCGACCATTGTCACGATCACGTGGCCAGGTACAAGTGCCCGACCAAGGTGTTGATCGTCGACGCGTTACCCCACAACCATTTCGGCAAACTGCTTCGTCGCTCGCTCTGATCGACGAGTCGGCACCGAAGCCACCAGGAATCCGGCGAAGAGCACCACGACTCCGACCACGAGGGTGACTGCGAAGGCGCGATCCTCGCCCAGGCGTCCGGCGAACGATCCGCTGGCCGAGAGCACGAGAGTTCCGGCGGCGATGAGAACGTTGGCCATGGTGTGGCGACGGACGTCGTGAACCTGGCGAATGGCCTCGGCGAAAGCAGGGGTACGTCCGCGCAGAGCGCGAACCACCGACCACACCGCGCCGACGATGATCACGAGAGCGGCCACACCCGACCCGACGGCGGCGAACGCACGCGGTGCCGCATCGAACACGTCGCTTCCTTTCGGCATCTCTCCGTCGGGCACGTCGACCCACGTCATCGGCGCGACGAGAGTGACGCCGACGGCTGCTCCCGAGAGACCGACCAGCCAGGCGCGCACGTGATCACCGAGACGTCGTCCGCCCAGCAGATACACCGTTCCGAGGGCGAGCCAGGGAACGTTGAGAATTGCGCCGGCGAGATAGAAGACGCGAAACGAGGTCCGACTCCAGCCGCGTGACTCGGCCCACCACAGGGCGACCGAGCCGAGAGCGAACAGGACGAGTGACACGGTCCAGGCCCCGTCGTGGGGGCGACGGCGACGCAACCAACGATCGAAGGTGGAGAGCGCGAAGGCCGATGCGACCAGGGTGGCCGTCGCCGCCAGCGCGGCATCGAGTGTCACGTTCTCCACGTTAGAAGGGAGGCGGGCGGAAGTCCTGGTGAGAGACGCTCGATCGGAGCCTCGAGCCACCGATTTCTCGCGGTGACCGATGACCGCCGACCTCTCTCGGAGCGACTTCGTGAACTTGGGAACGAACCCGTAGCGTTCCGAGCCGTGGTCGATCGTCCCCGTCGCCGAATTCCCGAAGCCACCGTCATTCGGCTTCCCGTGTACCTTCGCATCCTCACCGAGATGGGCGAGGAAGGCGTCGAGCACATGTCGTCGGATCGCTTGGCCGAACTCGCCGGCGTCAACGCGGCCAAGGTTCGCAAGGACCTGAGTTACCTCGGCAGCTACGGCACGCGCGGTGTGGGCTACGAGGTCTCGTACCTCGTGTATCAGATCCAGCGTGAACTCGGACTCAATCACGAATGGCCGATCGTGATCATCGGAGCCGGAAATCTCGGTCAGGCTCTCTCGGGTTACGACGGATTCGGGCAGCGTGGTTTTCCGGTGGCCGGAATCGTCGACGTCGATTCGGCCAAGGTCGGTTCGGTCATCGGCGGCGTGCGCGTCAAGCACATCGACGATCTTCCGCAGATCGTCGCTTCACGTCAGGTGTCGATCGGTGTGGTGGCCGTTCCGCCGACCGCCGCGCAGGACGCGGCAGACCGTCTGGTGCGCGCCGGTGTGACCAGCATCCTCAACTTCGCTCCGGTCGTGTTGTCGGTGCCGCGAGGTGTCACCGTTCGCAAGGTCGACCTGGCCCTCGAATTGCAGATCCTGAGCTACTACGAACAGAAGCGAGCCGGAACTCTGCAGATGGTGCCGCGCTCGGGTTCCAGCGCGTCGGCCTGACGCTCACCGAGCGATCTACGCTCCTCGCATGCGGCAGTTCGCGACTTGGCGTTTCTGGGCGTCGCTCGCCGTTCTGATCGCGGTGGCTCTCGTGTTGCGGACCTGTCTCACCGAAGACGACGCGTCGACCGACGACGATCGCACGATCGCCCGACGGGTCGACTTGATCTCGCCGACGGCGACGATTCGCTCCGACACCTCGTGGTACGTCACCGACGGAGCGATGGTGGGAGACGCCACGGTCGTGTTGTCGAACGGACGGGTGATCCGCCTGACCGACGGAACACTCGGCGAGAACTCGTGTCTGTATCCCGACGTGCTCGACGCATGTGTTCTCCTGGCCGACACACTCGGTGACGGTGTCCTCTGGTTCGCGCTGTTGGCCGCTCCACCGAGTGGGTCACGAGAACTCGAACTGCCGCCGATCGATCGGCTGCTCGACGGAGTCACCTACGCCCGGCTCACCAACGGATGGGAAGTGCCGCTGCTCGATCGGGTCGTGCGACGTTGCGAGACCGAGACTCCGAACCTCACGTCGTTCGTGCAGCGATTCGCCGATCAGCACGTGACGATCGTCGATCTCGACCGAGCCGAAGTGTCGGCCGTGCGTTGCGTCGAGAGCTGATCGCTCAGGCGTTGGGAGCCAGGCGAACGATCGCCGCCGCGGCCTTGTAGGCGGCTTCGGCCGGACCGATCTCGTCGGGGCGCAGCAGGTTGGCCATGATGCGCAGCACCCATTCCATGAGAGTGCGACTGTGCATTCCCACGCGGCTCAACTCGCGCATGATCGCCGGACGGCCGATGATGCGAGCGAAGAGACGGGCCACCTTGAAGTACTGCCCGTACTCGGCGTCGAGCAGCGACTGGTATTGCTGCAACGCGGCCGGATCGTTCTGGCTGATCGCCTGGAACAGCACATCGGCGGCGATGCGTGCGGTCTCGTACGCATAGTCGATGCCTTCTCCGTTGAACGGATTCACGCTTCCCGCGGCGTCTCCGACGACGAGGTACGTGGGTCCGGACTTCGGTCCGACCGAACCACCCATCGGGATGCGACCCGACGTGGCTTTGTTGGTCGGATTGTCGGGATCGATCTCCCACTTGTCGGCGACCATGTGCGCGTATTCGTTCAGGAGATGCGTGGTGTTCACCGTCTTGAAGTCACGGAACGTGGAGAGCAGTCCGACACCGATGTTCACGGTGCCGTCACCGACCGGGAAGATCCAGCCGTAACCCGGCAGTGGATTGCCGTTTCGATCCTTGACGTCGAGAGCCGATTCGATCCAGGGATCGGCGTGACGTGGCGTCTCCCAGTAGGTGCGAATCGCCGTACCGTACGGCCATTCCTTCGTGCGGAAGGTTCCGAGCGCTCGTCCGAAGCGACTGTTCGCTCCGTCGGCGACGATCACGTACTTGGCCGTCACGTCGAGTGACTTGCCTTCTTTGTCGGACAGTGTCGCACCGCGTACGAAGCCACGGTCGAGAACCGGCGCGACTGCTTCGTGCCCTTCGAGCAGAGTCGCACCGGCGGCTTCGGCGTTGCGCGCCACCATCGTGTCGAGTTCGCGTCGACGAACCACGTAACCGTGTTGCGGGTACACGGGATGGGACGGCCACTGCAGTTCGAGCTCGCGACCATGGGCCGTGGCGCGCAGGCCTTCGTACCGATGGAACTGCGCGAGCTGGTCGGCCAGACCCATGTCGGCGATCTGCTTCACCGCGCGAGGGGTGAGTCCGTCGCCGCAGGTCTTCTCACGTGGAAACGTCTTCTTGTCGACCATGACCACGTCGAGGCCGTGGCGGGCGAGCCAGTAACCGGCGGCCGAACCGGCCGGACCGGCCCCGATCACGAGAACGTCGTGATGAGATCCGTCTCGAACCGAGGAAGAGGACGCCGGGGACATGGGGATCAGTGTGTCGGCTGCGCGACAGGACCGCCCAGGCGGACTCGTCGGGATGTGGTGACCGTCGGCTCAGGTCGGATTCGACCAGCCGTTCGGTCACATGCCGTATTCGCCGCCGGCCGTCGTGCCGAGGCGGGGCTCGGTGCCCACGCCCACCTCGGGGCTGTCGAAGGTGAGTGCACCGGTCTCGAGACCGACGAAGATCTCGCTCTCCTCACTGCACCACTTCTCGTACTCTTCGGCCCACTCGCCGGCCGGGTCGGCCCCGGCCAGGTCGTAGCGGATGTGGCAGACCACACCCAGGATCTCGTATTCGGTGAGGGCCCCGCCGTACATGGCTCCCTGAGCCGGCATCGGGCTGCCGTTGTAGGAGCGGGGATAGTGGGCCCCACCCTCACGATCGGGGTCTCCGTAGGAGGCCACACCCGCGGCTTCCCAGGCTTCCGTCCCTGCGTAGACCCACAAAAGCATGTCTTCGATGTGGGGGAAGGTCTTCAGCGATTCGCCGCCGGCGAACACGCGGCCGGCGCCACCGCCACCATCGGCTCCGTGGCAGGAGGCGCAGGCTCCGTAGTTCTCGATACCGATGGCGATGGGGCCGGCGGCCTCGGCTTCCTGGGGCTGGAGACCCCGGACGTACATGAACAAAAAGACCGGGAGCAGGGCCAGGGTCAACATGGCCCACGAGGGGATCCGTCCGCGGGACTTGGCCGCCGCCACGTAGGCCGGGTCGGGTTTGGCCGGCGGGGTGGCCGGTACCGGTGCTTCGGCCCGGGGGGCCGGGGCCGACGAGGTGGTGGCCGGAACCGGGGCCGACGACTCGGACGAGCCGGCGGCGTCGCCCGAGGAACCACCGGCGCGCCGGTCGCGGGATCGCTTCAGAAGGTGTTCGGGAATCTCGGTCACTGACCAGTCCTTTCGGAGGACCCGATGGGGGGACGAACGACAGCACAGATTAGAGCGCAGAGCGGGTGAATCGGGAATTTCGCGACCGACGTCACCTGTCCCGAGAACACGAGTTCACAACCACCCCTGTCCTCGGGGTGAACCTGATAGACCAACCCATTGGAGCCGCTCACGATTCCCGGTCGGGGGACGGTTCTCGAACCCCTCGGTGATCCGACGACACGATGTGTCGACCTCGTCGAACGTGACGAACGTCGACCTCGCCGACCGGAGCGAGTTGGGTGGTCGAGAACCTCCGACGACTAAGGTCGTGAAGGTATTCACGTGACGGTTCGCCGTCCGCCAAACGACCAGTTCACACGGCCCGAACGGGCACAGAAGGGATGACCGGCACGATGCTGGCGATCGACATTCTGAAATGGCCGGGGATGAATCAGGCGTTCCTCTTCTCCTTCGCCATCACGTTGCTGCTCACGGGTCTGGTGTTCGTGTACGGCAAGCGTCGTCCGATCGGCACTCCGGTGTCGTGGGGCGAAGCCATGGTCGGCTCGGTTTACGCCTTCTTCGTGATGTTCCTTGCCTACGGCGTCGTGCCTCACCAGTGGCTCGTTCACGTACAGAACGAGCTCGGATGGCAGTCCGACAAGATGCTCTACGGACCCGGCGACATCTTCAAGTCGCAGGCCAAGGGCGGAAGTTTCCCCTTCGACATCAACTACCTGCAGGTCGGCGACATCATCGTCACCGGCATCTACGGACTCTTCCTCGGTCTGCAGATCTACTCCTGGGTGTGGTGGCAGAAGCGCACCAAGTCGGCCTCGACCGAACTCGAGCAGTCCACCTACGGCCGCCCGCTGGTGAAGAAGGTCTGACATGGCTCGCACCGACGCCAACCCACCGATGATGCCGTTCACCGACCAGTACCAGCTGGTCGAGGTCGACGCGGATTACCTGACCAAGGCCGTCAAGCCGAAGCAGTTCATCCACATCGATCAGACCGAATGCATCATGTGTGAGGGTTGCGTCGACATCTGCCCGTGGAAGTGCATCCACATGGTGCAGCCCGAGGCGATCGTCGAGGCCACCGGCACCGAGAAGCCCGGACTCGACCCCAATGACAACGTGATCTTCATCATCGACGACGACGTGTGCACCCGGTGTGCGTTGTGCGTCGATCGATGCCCCACTGGCGTGATCATCCTCGGCAAGGCCGGCGCAGCCCTCGCCACCGGAGACACGCACACTCGCACCAGCAACCACGGCTACGCCTACGGAATGCGTTTCTAGGAGACGACAACAATGGCCAAAGTCATCGACAACCCCCGCCCGACTGCGAAGGAACGTCTGAACAAGACGATCGAATCCGTGCAGGGCAGCCAAGCGTGGAACTCGATCTTCCGACCCGGATCGATCTTCCGCAAGGGATACACCGACAGCCCGCGTAACCGTTCGTACGTGGTGATGAACTCGGTGCTGTACCACTTGCATCCGGTGAAGGTGAAGCGCCACGCGGTGAAGGTGAGCTACACCCTCTGCCTCGGCGGACTGAGCTTCTTCCTCTTCATCCTTCTCACCGTGACCGGCATCTTCCTGATGTTCTTCTACCGTCCCGAAGCAACGGCGGCCTGGAACGACATCAAGAGTTTGCAGACGTCGGTGGCGTTCGGATTACTCGTGCGAAACATGCACCGTTGGGGAGCGCACCTCATGGTGCTCTCGGTGTTCCTCCACATGGCGCGTGTCTTCTACCACGGCGCGTACAAGCCGCCGCGCGAGTTCAACTGGGTGATCGGCGTCGTGCTGCTCACTCTCACTCTTCTGTTGTCGTTCACCGGCTACCTGCTCCCGTGGGACCAGTTGGCCATGTGGGCGGTGGCGGTGGGTACGAACATGATGGGCTACACGCCCGTGTTCGGATCGCAAGTTCGTTTCGTTCTGCTCGGCGGTGTCGAGATCGGATCCGAAACGTTGTTGCGTTGGTACGTGCTGCACGTGCTGATGCTGCCCTTCGTGATCGTCATCTTCATGGCGATCCACTTCTGGCGAGTTCGTAAGGACGGAGGCATCTCAGGTCCCCTGTGATCCGAGAGCTGAAAGGACGGACGAAAGAACCATGACCGAGATTCCCGAACACCTCTTGAAGCGTGCGCAAGCCGCACGCGAGAAGGCGGCATCCGAGCAAGGTGGCGGCGCAGCCGCCGATTCCGGTGCCGCTTCCGATCCGCGCATTCCGGCGCACCTTCTCGAGCGCAGTCGCGCCGCCAAGGCCAAGTCGGACGGCGACGGCGGTGCCGTGGCCGTGGCCGACAAGGTCGCATCGGTGGTCGCTGCGAGCGCCGTCGCCGGTGGGGTTCCGGTCGGTGCCGGTCCCGGTGGACACACGCAGCGACTCCTCACCGTCGTGAAGTCGGGTTCCATCCAGGACGTGAAGGCCACGCCGGTCGACAAGGTTCACACCTGGCCGCACCTTCTCGCGGTCGAATTCGTCGCCGCTCTCGCGTGCACGGCGTTCCTCTTCTTCTTCTCGGTGTTCGTGAACGCTCCGCTTCTGCAGTTGGCCAACCCCAACCAGACGCCGAACCCGTCGAAGGCTCCGTGGTACTTCCTCGGTCTGCAGGAATTGCTCACAATGTTCCACCCGATGGTCGCTGGTGTGACCATTCCGGGTATCGCGCTCTTCGCGCTCATCCTGGCTCCGTACATCGACAAGAACCCGTCGAACAAGCCGGAAGATCGCAAGTTCGCCACCTCGCTCATGACGGTCCACCTGATGTTCTGGGCGGTGCTCGTGATGATCGGTTCGTTCTTCCGAGGTCCCGGATTCAACTTCGTGTTCCCGTGGCGCGACGGTCTCTTCTTCGAGTTGTGAGGTTCTGATCATGAGCTCAGCAGCAACAATCGCCATCGCCATCGCCGTCATCGTCGTGTTGGCAGCCGTCGTGTTCATCACGTCGGCTCGCCGGGCCGATGTTCGTGGTGCCGGTGCACTGTCACGCGAAACCGTGAAGCGCGACAAGGGAACGCCCAAGGTGTCGGTGCCCGCGGGTGCGTCGTACGAGTCGGCCGAAGTCGCCGCGCGTTCCACTGCTCTCGAGAAGGCGTCCGAAGTCGCCCCGGTCGCCTGGGTTGCTCCCGACGAAGAGGCCGTTGGCGTGTCGCGTCGTCAGTTCTTCAATCGAGCCGCCGTCACCATGATGAGCGCGAGTATCGGCGCCTTCGGTGTCGCCGTCGTGGCCTTCTTGTGGCCGCGCGCCGGCGGTGGATTCGGTTCGAAGGTGAACGTCGGTCGTCTCGACGATCTCCTCGTGCAGATTCGCAACGAGAAGGGTTTCGTCTACAAACCCGAGGCTCGTACGTGGCTCACTGGTTTCCCGGCCAACGCTCTGCCCAAGGCGCGCGCGGCCTACGCCTCGCAGCCCTCGGTGTTGTCGGGTATGGAAGCCGGAGTCGTCGCGCTGTATCAGAAGTGCCCGCACCTCGGTTGTCGTGTTCCCGAGTGCAAGAGCTCGCAGTGGTTCGAGTGCCCGTGTCACGGTTCGCAGTACAACCGAGTCGGTGAGAAGAAGGCCGGACCGGCTCCGCGCGGCATGGATCGCTTCGGCGTGTCCATCAGCAACGGAAGCGTGATCGTCGACACCGGCGCCGTGTTCAACGGGCCCGCCATCGGTGTCAACACCACGGGTCAGGAAGCCGAAGGCCCGCACTGCATCACCGGTGGAGGAGACCACTGATCATGATCGCTCTCGCCTCCACGACCATCGCCATCCTGATCGCCATCGCGGTCACGCTCGCCTGGCTCGTCTACGCAATCTTCAACTGGGCGTCGGGTCGGTCCGAGATCGGCTCCGAGATCGAGCTGGCGGCCAACCGCAAGCCCTACTACGACGACGAAGTGCTCGAGGGCAAGCGTCTCGAGCGCGTCCAGTTCCTCGGTGTCATTCTTCTGGCGACCATCACCATCGGTCTGCCGGTCTACTGGCTCTACGAGCCGGAGCGTCAGGCGAATGCCGAAGAAGGATTCACCAATCGTTTCGCGAGCTGGGGATCGCAGCTGTTCGACGTCACGGCCAACGGCGGATTCAACTGCGCCGGTTGCCACGGTGGCATGAACGCCACCGGTGGTGCGGCCGAGTACACCGTGACCGATTCGAAGACCGGTCAGGTCAAGGCGGTGTCGTGGAAGGCACCGTCGTTGAACACGGTCTTCTACCGTTTCAGCGAGGACGAAGTTCGTTTCATCCTCGAATACGGTCGTCCCTTCTCGCCGATGTCACCGTGGGGTGTTCGCGGCGGTGGACCGATGAACGATCAGCAGATCAACAACTTGATCTACTACTTGAAGAGCATCCAGATTCCACGTGAGGACTGTCTGGTCGCCGAAGCCGACCCGCGCAACTGCGAGGGTGGCCATCTCCCTGCCGAGACGCAGGGTGAGATCCAGGCCGCGGCCGAGCGTTCGGTCGAGGACGGAACCTACGACAGCATCGGCGAGGCGCTGTTCAACCTCGAACTCGGTTCGGGTGCGTACAGCTGCGCGCGTTGCCACACGCCGGGTTGGAGTTGGGGCGAGCCGGGCGAGACCGGAACCGGAGCGTTCGGTTGGAACCTCACGGGCGGTGCCACCAACTCACACTTCGCCACCGAGCAGGAGATGATCGACTTCATCAAGGCCGGATCGGTGTACGGCGCGAAATACGGTGTGCAGGGTCAGGGCAGCGGACGTATGCCGGGATTCGGAAGCACTCTGACCGACGAGCAGATCCGCGAGATCGTGAACTACGTACGGAGTGAATTGTGAGTGCACTTCTGAGCATCGGCTGGGAGCCCGAACTCCGCGGACTCCTCACCGTCATCATCGGCACGGTCGCCTTGTGCGGCAGCGTGTACATGCTGCTCGCCACCAACATGGGAATCCGCCTCGGGTTCCTCGTGGCCTTCGCCGGATTGTTCGGCTGGATGGCCACCATGGGCGCCATCTGGTGGGCGTACGGAATCGGCCTCACCGGTCGTATGCCGACCTGGGAGCCGTCGGCCCCGTTCTCGATCGTTCGTGAAGGTCCGCGTCTGCTCGACGCCGAAGTGCTCGACTCGCCGGTCGTCATCGAAGGCGAAGCGTCGTACACCGAAATCGCCTCGGCCACTCAGGAAGCCTTGATCGCCGACGGTTGGGACAAGTTGCCCGACGACGATCAGGGTCGTGGTCAGGCCGTGGCCGCGGCCGATGAAATCGTGCAGATCGAAGCCGAGTTGTACGCGGCTGGTGAGTACCAGGCCGTCGCCGTGTACACCCGCGGCGGCGAGCGTTGGCCGAAGATCGGCGACGAAGTCGACTTCCTCGCTTTCTTCCACAAACCGCACTACGCAGTGGTCGAGATCGCTCCGGTGATCCCGCAGCGCAACGAACCCGGCCGTGCTCCGGCGCGACCGGTGATCGACGAGTCGCAGCCGCACCAGTACGTCGTGATGTTGCGCGATCTCGGCACCAAGCGTCAGCCGGCGGCCTTCATCACCATCGGTTCGACGATCATCTTCCTCGTCTGCTGCTGGATGCTGCACCGTCGTGATCGCATCCTCACCCGTCACGTGTCGGGTGCCGTCGTTCCGGCACGGAGCTGAGCGATGGGACAGTACCTTCCGGTCGTCGCACTCATGATCCTGGGGGTTCTGTTCGGCGTACTCAGTTTCGTCGCTTCGCGTCTGCTCGCACCCCGTCGTCCGTCGGTGGCCAAAGAGGCTCCTTACGAATGCGGCATCGTCCCGAGTCGCGAACCACCGGAGCGTTTCCCGGTCAGCTTCTACATCGTTGCGATGTTGTTCATCATGTTCGACATCGAGATCATCTTCATCTATCCGTACGCCGTCACCCGCGGTGAACTCGGTGCCTTCGCCTTCTGGGAGATGGTGGCGTTCAGCGCGGTGTTCTTCGCGGCCTTCGTGTACGTCATCGCCCGTGGTGCCCTCGACTGGGGCCCCGTGGCCAAGGCCCGTCGTCTCGTCGACGGTGTGACCGCCGAGCGCACCACGACATCGACGATCCGTCGCGTCGGCCTCGAAGGCCGCGTCGACGCCGACCAGGCGGCCTGAGCGCCGGAGGTTCACCATGAGTCTGATTCGCAACGTGCTCGACGACGGTCTCGGCGGCATCCAGCACAACTTCCTCACCGGCAAGATCGAAGATCTCGTCAAGTGGTCGCGCAGCCGTTCGAGTTGGGGAGCGACTTTCGGACTCGCGTGCTGCGCCATCGAGATGATGGGAACCGGTGGAGCGCACTACGACATCGCTCGCTTCGGCATGGAGGTCTTCCGAGCGTCGCCGCGTCAGGCCGACATCCTGATCGTCGCCGGTCGCGTGAGCCAGAAGATGGCTCCGGTTCTGCGCCAGGTGTACGACCAGATGATGGAACCCAAGTGGGTCATCTCGATGGGTGTGTGTGCATCGAGCGGCGGCATGTTCAACAACTACGCGATCGTCCAGGGCGTCGATCAGGTCGTTCCGGTCGACGTGTACGCACCGGGTTGCCCGCCCACGCCCGAGACGCTGATCCACGCGATCGAAACCCTGCACCAGAAGATCGAAGACGGTGAGATCATGCGTCGTCGCGAGGTGACCGGTGCCGGTGCCGAGATCCACATCACCGAGATCGCGCCCGAACAGGTGCCGGTCAGTCTCGGCTCCACTCTGCGGGGTGTGAGCGCATGAGCGAAGTCGCCGCCACCGACGAGTCGTTGCACGGATCTCCGGTTTCGTACTCGCGCGGGCAGAAGGTCGTCCATCCGTCGCGTGAGCAGTTCGTCGCTCTTCTCAAGAAGTTGATCGACGAAGGATTCACCATGTGCGCCGATCTGACGGCCGCCGACTACCTGACGCACCCGGGTCGTGACTTGCCGGCCGGAGTCGATGCCGAGCGTTTCGAAGTCGTGCTCAATCTGCTCTCGATCACGAAACGTGAACGACTCCGTGTTCGTGTGCAGGTTCCCGAGTCCGATCCCACCATCGCGTCGTGTTTCGATCTCTGGCCGGGCACCGAGGCCATGGAGCGCGAAGTCTTCGACATGTTCGGCATCCGCTTCGACGGGCATCCCGATCTGACGCGGATCCTCATGCCTGAGGACTGGGAGGGTCACCCTCTCCGTAAGGACTACGCGATCGGTCGCATCCCGGTTCAGTTCAAGGGAGCGCACTCGTGACGACCGTCGAGAACGTCCGCCAGACGAGCGAAGGCGGTCAGGAGATGAAGCCCCGAAGCGAACTCGGGGCCAAGGAACTGATGCGCGAGGTCGGCGCGGTGTTGCGCATGAGCGAGGCCGAAGCGGCCGCACTCGGCCAGTTGCCCGCCGACGCCGAAGACCAGACGATGATCATCAACATGGGTCCGCAGCACCCGAGTACTCACGGTGTGTTGCGTCTCATGCTCGAGTTGCAGGGCGAGACCGTCCTGCGCTGCAAGCCGATCATCGGCTACTTGCACACCGGCATGGAGAAGACCGGTGAAGATCTCACCTTCTTGCAGGGCGGCACCAACGTCACCCGTATGGACTACTTGAGTCCGCTCAACAACGAGCTCGTGTTCTCGATGGCGACCGAGAAGTTGCTCGGAATCGACGGTGACATTCCGGAGCGTGCGGTGTGGATGCGCATGCTGCTCTCCGAGATGAACCGCATGAGCAGCCACTTGCTCTTCCTGGCGACGAACGGCATGGACCTCGGTGCGGTGTCGATGATGCTCTACGGCTGGCGCGAGCGCGAGGAGGTACTGCGCTTCTTCCAGAAGGTCACCGGCCTGCGCATGAATCACAACTTCATCCGCCCTGGTGGACTCGCCGCCGACCTTCCGCCGGGCTGGCGCGACGACGTGTTGTCGATTCTCGAGATGCTCCCGCCTCGCCTCGAGGAATACGACGTGCTGATGACCAATCAGCCGATCTGGCGCGAGCGTCTCCAAGGAGTCGGAGTCATCACGGCCGAAGAAGCATTGGCACTCGGAACGAGTGGGCCGATCCTGCGCTCGACCGGTGTTCCTTTCGACCTGCGTCGGGACATGCCGTACATGCATTACGACGAACTCGACTTCGACGTGATCGTCGGTTCCTACGGTGACGCCTTCGACCGCTACGCGATTCGCCTCAACGAGGTCCGTGAGTCGATCAAGATCGTGTATCAGATCCTCGATCGCATGCCGTCGGGTGACTACCGCATCCAGAACAAGAAGGTCACTCCGCCGCCGCGTGGTCGTATCGACGAATCGATGGAAGCGCTCATCCACCACTTCAAGATCTTCACCGAGGGCTTCCGAGTCCCCGAGGGAGAGGTGTACGTGGGAATCGAGAGTCCACGCGGAGAGATCGGTTGCTACATCGTGAGCGACGGCGGACCCAAGCCGTACCGCATTCACATGCGTGCCCCGAGCTTCGTCAACATCCAGGCACTGCCGCACATGATGCGCGGTGGCCTGGTGGCCGATGCGGTCGCCGTCATCTCGTCGGTCGACCCCGTTCTCGGAGATGTCGATCGCTGATGGCTCGCCTCACTGAAGACAACGTCCGCCTGGCGCGCGAGATCATCGCGCGCTACCCGCGCCCGCGTTCGGCGACCATCCCGTTGTTGCACCTCGCCCAGCAACAGGACGGTCACGTGACCAACGAGGCGATGGCTCACATCGGCGAGTTGGTGGGTGCGACGTCGGCCGAGGTGTTCGGCACGGCCTCGTTCTACGAGATGTTCAAGTTCGAGCCGGTGGGCAAGTACCTCGTCAACATCTGCGGCACCATGTCGTGCGCGTTGATGGGCGCCGAAGAACTGATCCACCACGCCGAACATCGTCTCGGTGTGAAACTCGGTGGCACCACACCCGACGGCACGTTCACTCTCGAGCGGGCCGAGTGCCAGGCGGCCTGCACCGAAGCTCCGTGTCTCCAGGTGAACTATCGGTATCGCTATCGAGTCAGCCCGCAGGAGTTCGATCAGCTGATCGACGATCTCGCCGCCGGTCGCCTCGAGTCGGAGATCCCGGCTCACGGAACCGTGGCGCGAGTTCGTCAGCGCACGACCGCCGATCGGGCCGTCGGGGCGGTTCCGCCCGAAGACGTGACCGAAGCACCGGTCTGGATGGACGGGAAGGCGGCACTGTGAGCGCTCAGGGAAGTTACGCACACGCACCGGGATTCTTCGCGGGCGATCGTCCGCGCATCGTCACGTCGCGTTTCGAATTCGACGACTCGCACACGCTCGAGCGGTACATCGCCACCGACGGCTACCAGGGTCTGCGTCGCGCCCTTCAGCGACCGGCCTCCGAGATCCACGACGAAGTCAAGGGTGCCACGGTCCTCGGCCGTGGCGGCGCCGGTTTCCCGGCCGGAACCAAGTGGGGTCTCACGCCGCAGGGTGTGTTCCCTCGGTATCTCGTCGTCAACGGTGACGAGAGCGAGCCGGGTACCTACAAGGACCGCTTGCTCATGGAGCGCGACCCGCACCAGTTGATCGAAGGTTGTTTGATCGCTTGTTACGCCGCGGGTCTGTCGCAGTGTTTCCTCTACATCCGCGGTGAGATGGCGGTGGCTCAGGAACGTGTGGCCGCCGCACTCAACGAGGCCTACGCCGCTGGGTACGTCGGCAAGAACGTTCTCGGCAGTCGTTTCTCGGTCGACATCACGCTCCATTGGGGTGCCGGTGCCTACGTGGTCGGTGAAGAGACCGCTCTCATCGAGAGTCTCGAAGGAAACCGTGGCATGCCGCGTCTGAAGCCGCCGTACTTCCCGGCCGCCATCGGTCTCTACGGTCAGCCGACCATCGTCAACAATGTCGAGACACTCGCCAACCTTCCCTGGATCATGCGCCACGGATCGAGCGCCTACACGGCGATCGGCACCCCCACGTCGCCGGGAACGCGCATGGTCGCGGTGTCCGGTCACGTGAAGCGCCCCGGCGTGTACGAGATCGTGAACGGCACCACCACGTTCCGCGATCTGATCTACGGCGAAGAGTTCTGCGGCGGTATCCGCGACGGGAACGAACTCAAGGCATTCGTTCCGGGTGGAGGTTCGGCCCCGTGGTTCACGCCCGAGCAACTCGATCTTCCGTTCGAGGCCAGCCAGATCGGTCCGGCCGGTTCGATGCTCGGTTCCGGAGCCATCATGGTGATGGATCACACCACCGACATCCCGCGGGCCGCGCTCACTCTCACGCGGTTCTACGCACACGAGTCGTGCGGCAAGTGCACGCCCTGTCGTGAAGGCGGCACGTGGCTCGAGCGCATCCTGTCGCGCATCGTCGACGGCAAGGGCACCGATGCCGACATCGAGCAACTCTTCGAAGTCGGTGAGTCGATCTGCCCAGGCGCCTTCCCGCACGCGTCGAGTTCGGCACTCGGTCTCGCGGCGACACCGTTCCCGTATCGCATGAACACGATCTGCTTCGTGGGCCCCTCGGCGTACGCGCCGATCCATTCGGCACTCACGTTGTTCCGCGACGAATTCGAAGCGCGCGTGACCAAGCGTCATCGCATTCCCGTCACCGCCTCCGGAGCCGCATCGTGACCACCACCGAAACCACCCCCGACGAGAATCCTCCGCCGGCCGATCCGAACGCCGTGCGCATGACGATCAACGGCCGCGAGGTCGTGGCGCGCAAGGGCGAGTGGATCATCGCCGCTGCCGACCGCAGCGGCGACTACATCCCGCGTTTCTGCTACCACCCGCGCATGAGCTCGGTCGGCATGTGCCGCCAGTGTCTGGTCGAAGTGGAGGGTCCGCGCGGACCGATGATGGTCGTGTCGTGCATGACGCCGGTGGCCGAGGGTCAGATCGTTCGCACCGACACGCCACAAGTGGCGCGGGCCCAGGAGGGAATGATCGAACTCCTCCTCGCCAACCATCCGCTCGACTGTCCGGTGTGCGACAAGGGTGGCGAATGCCCGCTCCAGGACCAGGCCTTCAGCCACGGTCCGGGCGAGAGCCGTTTCATCGAGGAGAAGCGTCATTACGAGAAGCCGATCCCGATCTCCGATCTGGTTCTCCTCGATCGCGAGCGCTGCATTCTGTGCGACCGTTGCACGCGGTTCGCGGACGAGGTCGCCGGGGATGCGTTGATCCATTTCACCTCGCGCGGCAACAACACTCAGGTCCTCACGTTCCCCGACGAACCCTTCAGCAGTTACTTCTCGGGCAACACCGTGCAGATCTGTCCGGTCGGTGCTCTCACCGCCAAGCCGTACCGTTTCAAGGCTCGTCCCTGGGACCTCGAGAAGTCCGAGAGCACGTGCACCACGTGTTCGGTCGGCTGCCGTATCACCGTCGAGTCGAGCCGTGACCAGTTGCTTCGTTTCCAGGGTGTCGACAGCGATCCGGTCAACTGGGGCTGGCTCTGCGACAAGGGTCGCTTCAATTTCGAGTCGATCGAATCCGAATCGCGCCTCGCCGATCCGCTGATCGCGCAGAACGGCGTGTTGTCGCCGGTGTCCTGGAGCGTGGCGATGCGTCAGGCCGCGGCACTTGTGTCGGCCGCGATCGCCGAAGGGGGAGCGTCGAGCGTGGCGATCCTCGGCGGCGCACGTGGCACCAACGAAGACGCGTTCGCCTGGGCGTCGTTCGCCCGAGCGCTCGGCATCACGATGGTCGATTCCCAACTCGGTGACGGCTTGCCGTCGTCGGTGTTCTCGTATGCGTCGGCCACGATCGACGAGGCCGCCAGCGCCAAGACGATTCTTCTCCTCGGCCCCGATCTCAAAGAAGAACTCCCGGTGCTTCACCTTCGCCTACGCGATGCGTCGGAGAAGAAGCGCTCGCGCATCCTCGAACTGTCACCCAAGGAAACCGGACTCACTCGCTATGCGTGGAAGTCGAGTCTCCACGAACCGGGTGCCCAGGTCGCTGCGGTCGACGCTCTGCTCGACGATCCCAAGGTCGCCGCGCAGATCGCGTCGGGGTCGGTGGTGGTCGTCGTCGGGCGCGCGAATCTCGCCGAGTCGGCCGACTTCACGATGGCGGCTCTCGACCGGATCATGAGTCGAGTGCCGACTGCCAAGGTTCTGCCGGTCCTGCGACGCGGCAACGTGCGCGGTGCGATCCACGCCGGTCTCTCGAGCGCCGATGCTCTCGACGTTCTTCGCGCCGCGGCCGACGGACGCATCAACTGTCTCGTCCTCGTCGGTTCCGACCCGATCGCCGACGTTCCCGATGCCGAACTGGCTCGTCGTGCGATGGCCGCGGTCCCGCGCCTCGTGAGCGTCGACACCTTCATGACGGCGTCGAATCAGAACGCCCAGGTGATCCTGCCGGCGGCGGCCTTCGCCGAGAAGGACGGGACCACGACCAACCTCGAGGGTCGGGTGACGCAACTCGCGCGCAAGGTCAACGTTCACGGCACGGCGCGTCCCGACTGGATGATCGCGGTCGAATTGGCCGACGTGATGGGCGTCGAGTTGCCGATGGGCTCGGTGCACGAGGTTCACGACTCCATGGTTCGCACCGTTCCCGAGTTCGCACCCGTGTCACGTCAGGCACTTCGTGACGAACCCAACGGCATTCTCGTGGCGCCGTCGCGCCCGAACCGTGTCGCAACGGCCACGAGCGGAGTCAACGACCGCGCCGGGTTCGCCTACCGCTTGGTCGTGAGTCGAAAGTTGTACGACAACGGACGCAGCGTCGAGAATTCGCCGTCCATGTCCTCGCTCGCCCCCGGTGCCGCTCTGTATCTGCATCCTCTCGATCTCGATCGTCTGGGTGCACCGGCTGGCGCGCAGGTGAAGGTCATCGGCGATCGCACCTCGATCGTGATGAAGGTGCTCGCCGACGCGTCGGTGCAGCGCGGCACGGCGTGGTCGCCCTGGAATCAGTCCGGGGCCAACATCGGTGAACTCATCGACGCCTCGCGTGCGGTGAACGACGTTCGGGTGGAAACGCTGTGAGTCGGCTGCTCGCCCTCGATCCGGTCGCCATCGGTGACCTGATCTGGACGCCGCTCATCATCATTCTTCTGAAAGTGGTGGGCATCTTCGCCGTCGGCCTCGTCGTCACCATGTTCATGGTGTGGTTCGAGCGCAAGGCGATCGCCGGTATGCAGAACCGCATCGGGCCCAACAAGGCGGGTCCGTTCGGATTGCTCCAGACGCTCGCCGACGGCATCAAGTTGTTCTTCAAGGAAGATCTACTGCCCGATCGCGCCGACCGTTTCGTGTTCAAGTTGGCCCCGTACCTCGCCTTCGTTCCGGCCTTCCTCGTCTGGGCGGTCATCCCGCTCGGTGGCGACTTCTCGGACGGCAAGGACGGTCTCGTCAGCTGGTTCGGCGAGACCACTCGCGTTCAGCTCGCCGATCCGCCGGTCGGAATCCTCTTGGTTCTCGCCATGTCGTCGATCGCGGTCTACGGCATCATGCTCGCCGGTTGGTCGAGTGGTTCGAAGTATCCGCTGCTCGGCTCGGTGCGCGCGTCGGCCCAGATGGTGTCGTACGAAGCGGCGCTCGGTCTGAGCCTCGGCACGGTTCTTCTTCTCGCCGGAACGCTGTCGACGAGTGGCATCGTCGCCAACCAGGATCGTTTCCTCGATTGGCACGTCGTGTCGACGGGAGTCGTGCCCTTCGTGATCTTCCTCATGGCGGCGACGGCCGAACTCAATCGTCCGCCCTTCGACCTCGTCGAAGCCGAACAGGAACTCGTGGGTGGATTCAACACCGAGTACTCGAGCATCCGATTCGGTCTCTTCTTCCTCGCCGAATTCATGAACGCGGTCACCATGAGCGGCATCATCGTGACGCTGTTCTGGGGTGGCCCGCAGGGTCTGTTCGACATCCCCGTGATTCCGGGTGCGATCGAAGGAACCATCTGGTTCATCGCCAAGACTCTCGTGTTCCTCTACGTGTACGTCTGGTTCCGCGCCACGTTGCCGCGTTTCCGGTACGACCAGCTGATGGATCTCGGCTGGAAGATTCTCATCCCGGCGTCGCTCGGCTGGTTCTTGCTCATGGCCGCCCTGCGACTCGGACGCGATCAGGACTGGAACGCGGTCCTGGTGGCGGTGGTCGCGGCCGTCGTCCTCGTCGTGTGCGCCGGACTCATCTCGGTCGCCATGAAGGTCAGCCGAGCCAATCGTGAGCGTGAAGGGGCGATGTTCTGATGGGTTACCTCGGAGGATTCCTCGTCTCGATTAGTCAGGTCGGTCGTCGCAACAAGATGACGCGCCAGTACTCGGGTGGTCGCGAATTCAAGAAGGGCAAACCGCATCGAGACGAGAAGGCTCCCAAGCCCGAGCGTCTGCACGGTCGTCACGTTCTCAATCGTTACGAGGACGGCATGGAGAAGTGCATCGGGTGCGAGCTGTGCGCCGGTGTCTGTCCGGCCAAGTGCATCTACGTGCGCGGCGCCGACAACGACCCCGAGAACCCCACGTCACCCGGTGAGCGCTTCGGATTCGTCTACGAGATCAACTATCTGCGTTGCATCCACTGCGATCTCTGCGTCGAGGCGTGCCCCACCGAAGCGATCACCGAATCGAAACTGTTCGAGTTCTCCTTCACCAATCGTCGGGACGCGATCTACACGAAGGCCGAGCTGGTCGTGGGCGACGACGGCAAGCCGCAGCAGATGCCCTGGGAGGACTGGCGCGAGGGCGAAGATCTGCTGACGTCGGGTTGGGTCCGCGCCACCGCTCCGTCGGGTGACGCGACCTTCGAAGGTGTGGTCGGTTGGAGCGGTGAACTCGGATACGGCGTACGTGCCCCCGAACCGGCTCAGGTCGAACGCGATCGGGAGTCCAGCTGATGGAGTTGGTCGTCTTCGTTCTCGCCGCCGCGATGATCCTCGTCGGTGCGGTCGGCGTGGTCGTTCGCAACAATCCGGTGCACGCCGCATTGAGTCTCGTTCTCACCCTGTTCGGCATCGCGGTGCTGTTCGTGGCCCAAGAAGCCCACTTCCTCGCTGCCGTGCAGGTCATCGTGTACGCCGGCGCGATCGTCGTCCTGTTCCTGTTCGTCATCATGTTGCTCGGTGTCGACCGCACCGAAGACATCACCATCGAACCCTTCCGGATCCAGCGCCCGCTGGCGGCCATCGTCGGTGTCGGAGTGATCGGTCTGGTGGTGGCCTCGGTGACCGCGTCACGTGACGCGATCGGAACCGGCACCGGCCTCGAGATCCCGACCGTGACCGGTGACAACGACTCGAACATCCGCCAGATCGCCCGCAGCGTGTTCGGCGACTACGTGGTCGCGTTCGAGATCACGTCGGTTCTCCTGGTCGTCGCGGTCGTCGGAACCGTGATGCTGACCCGTCGTATCAAGAGCGGAAAGGGTGAATCGTGAACGCACTGCTCGCCGCGGCCACGCCCACCACCACCTGGTATCTCGTGCTGGCCGCTGTTCTGTTCGGTATCGGTGCGGTCGGAGTGCTGGTTCGACGCAATCCGCTCGTCATGTTCATGTGCATCGAACTGATGCTCAACGCCGTCAACCTCAGTTTCGTGGCACTGGCCAAGCGGCTCGGTGACATCGGAGGTCAGACGACCGTGTTCTTCGTGATGGTCGTGGCGGCCGCCGAAGTCGTGGTCGGCCTCGGCATCATCGTGTCCATCATGCGGCGTCGCCCCGGTGCGACCGCCGACGACATCGCGGCGTTGAAGGGCTGACCATGCTCGATCTCATCTGGCTCGTCCCTGCCCTGCCGCTCCTCGGTTTCGTACTCATCTTGTTGTTCGGTCGTGTGCTCGGCGAGCCCAAGGCGGGAATCCTCGCCACCGCGATGGTCGGCGGGTCGTTCGCCGTGACCGCCGGCGTGTTCTTCGATCTTCTCTCACGTTCGGAAGAAGAGCGGTCCCACGTCGACGTCCTGTTCTCCTGGATGCCGGTCGGATCGTTGAAGGTCGACCTGGCATTCCTCGCCGATCCACTGAGCATCACGATGGCCCTTTTCGTGACCGGTATCGGCTCACTGATCCACCTCTACGCCATCGGCTACATGCACGGTGATCCGAAGTTCTCGAAGTTCTTCCTGTATCTGAATCTCTTCGTCTTCTCGATGCTGATGCTGGTGCTCGGCGAGAACCTTCTCGTCACCTTCCTCGGCTGGGAAGGCGTGGGCGCTTGCTCGTACTTCCTCATCTCGTTCTGGCACACCCGTGAGAGTGCGGCCACCGCCGGCAAGAAGGCCTTCGTCACCAACCGCGTCGGCGACTGGGGCGTGATGATCGCGATGTTCCTGGCCTTCGGCGCCGCGGGAACTCTCAGCTACACCGGAATCAACCACGCCGCCGAGGAGGGAATCATCTCCGGAGTCACCGCGACGGCGATCGCCTTGATGCTCTTCGTCGGTGCCGCTGGCAAGAGCGCACAGTTGCCGCTGTACGTCTGGTTGCCCGACGCGATGGAAGGTCCGACCCCGGTGTCGGCGCTCATTCACGCGGCCACCATGGTGACGGCTGGCGTGTTCCTCATGACCCGCGTCAATCCGGTGCTCGAAGTGGCCTACGACTGGGCGCCCACGATCATCGCGATCGTCGGCGTGGCGACGGCTCTCTTCGCCGCCACCATCGCAGTCGCTCAGAACGACATCAAGAAGGTGTTGGCCTACTCGACGGTCAGTCAACTCGGCTTCATGTTCCTCGCCGTCGGATCGGGTGCGTACGTCGCGGCGATCTTCCACATGGTGACCCACGCATTCTTCAAGGCTCTGCTGTTCCTCGGTTCCGGTTCGGTGATCCACGGGATGCACCACGAACAGGACATGCGCAAGATGGGTGCGTTGCGGGTGCTGATGCCGATCACGGCCTTCACGTTCATCATCGGCTGGCTGGCCATCGCCGGTGTGCCCCCGTTCGCCGGTTTCTGGAGCAAGGACGAGATCCTTCTCTACGCCTTCGCCGAGAGTCCGATCCTCTACGTCGTCGGCATGGTCACGGCACTGCTCACCGCTTACTACATGACCCGTCAGGTGATCATGGTCTTCTTCGGTGAGGCGCGCTGGAACGATCACAGCGAAGAGCACGGTGCGCACGGTGACTTCAAGCCGCACGAGAGCCCGATCGTCATGCTGATTCCGCTCGTCGTTCTGGCCGGTCTGTCGATCGTCGGTGGGGGACTGCAGCTTCCTTTCAGCAAGGATCTCCACTTCCTCGAACACTGGCTGCATCCGGTCGTCGAGTTCGGTGAGGCCGACATCAAGGGAACGTGGGCCTACGACAACAAGTACGTTCTGCTCCTCGTGGCGATCGTCGTCGCGCTGGCCGGTATCGCGCTGTCGGTCGCGGTCTACGCCAAGAAGAAGATCGCCGCCATCGAGCCGAATCTGCTCGCGAACGGTTGGTTCTACGACTCGTCGATCGCCCGCTTCATGGGTGGTCCGGGCCGCAAGGCCTTCGACGGAGTGGCTTGGGCCGACCGCACGATCGTCGACGGTGCCGTGAACGGTGTCGGTCGTGTCGTGCAGACCGCCGGCGGGACTCTGCGACGCGGTCAGACCGGTGCGGTCCGTAATTATGCGGCCTTCATCGGTGTGGCGGTGGTCGCCTTGTTGGTGTGGTTCTTCGTGCGAGGGGTGGTGCTCTGATGTCGCTGCTCGCTTCCGGATCCGGTGAGGTCCTATCGTTCCCGATCCTCACGGCTCTCGTCCTCGTTCCTCTCATCGGTTCGATCGCCACTCTTCTGACCACGGCTCGACGTCCCGAGATCACCAAGTTCGTGGCGATCTTCACGTCGGTCGTCACGGGTGGAATGAGTCTGTGGCTCCTCGCGTCCTTCGAAACCGGTGACGCCGGATTCCAGTTCGTGTCGAAACATCAATGGATCGACTCCTGGGGGATCGGTTGGCACCTCGGTGTCGACGGAATCTCGCTGTTCCTCGTGGTGCTCACCGGGGTGCTCTTCCCGCTCGCGATCGTGGGCTGCGATCCGCACCACGACGAGAAGCCGTACTTGGCCTGGATCCTCATGCTCGAAGCCGGCGTCATGGGCTCGTTCCTCAGCCTCGACCTCGTTCTCTTCTTCTTGTTCTTCGAGATCGTCCTCGTGCCGATGTACTTCCTCATCGGGCGATGGGGCTACGACCAGCGCGTGTACGCGGCCACCAAGTTCTTCCTGTACACGATGGTCGGTTCGGCACTCATGCTCGTCGGCATCGTCACGACCGCCTTGCTCGCTTCCGATCAACTCGGTGGTGTCACCTTCGACCTCGTCGAGATCGCCGAGGGTGCCAACTTCGCGGCCAGTACCGGTCGCTGGCTGTTCTTCGCCTTCGCGATCGCCTTCGCCGTGAAGGTCCCGCTCTTTCCGCTGCACACCTGGTTGCCCGACGCGCACACGCAGGCGCCCACGGCCGGCTCGGTCATCCTCGCCGGAGTGTTGCTGAAACTCGGCACCTACGGTCTCGTGCGATTCGGTGTGTATCTCTTCCCGGAGGCCGCGGTCTGGAGTCGCGAACTCTTCCTCACGCTCGCGGTGATCGGAATTCTGTGGGGCGCGATCGCGGCCACGATGCAGACCGATCTGAAGCGTCTGGTCGCCTATTCGTCGGTCGCTCACCTCGGATTCATCGTGCTCGGCACCTTCGCTTTCACCACCGAAGCGATCAGCGGCGGCGTGATGCAGATGGTCAACCACGGTGTGTCGACCGGTGCGCTGTTCCTTCTGGTCGGCATGATCTACGAGCGCCGTCACACTCGCGCCATCGCCGAGCTGAAGGGCCTGCAGAAGGTGGCGCCGATCTTCGCCGCCGCGTTCACGGTCGTGATGTTGTCGAGCATCGGTGTGCCCGGACTCAACGGTTTCGTCGGCGAGTTCCTGGTTCTCATCGGAAGCTTCTCGACGGCCCGTTGGTGGGTCGTCATCGGTACCACCGGTGTGATCCTCGCCGCCTTGTATCTCCTCTGGGCCTACCAGCGCGTCTTCCACGGTGAACCCGACGAGGCCAATTCGTCGTTCCGCGAACTGCGACTGCGTGAAGGAATGGTCCTCTTGCCCTTCATCGGTCTGATCGTGTTCTGCGGGATCTATCCCAAACCCATGCTCGACCGCATCGAACCGAGCGTGAAGGTTCTTCTCGAGCGGGTCGAAGAACGAACCGGTTTCGCGGCTCCGGGCGTGGTGCATTCGGACGGACACTCGGATGGACACTCGGGCGGGGAATCGGACGATCACTCGGGGCACGAGTCGCACGGCGAGGAGGGCGAAGGCTGATGCCCACCGTTCAGTATCCCTCCATCGACTGGCTGGCGATCTCGCCGCTCATCGTCCTCTTGGGTGGCACGTTGGTGTTGCTCGTCGCCGGTGCGCTCACGCGTCCGTGGCCGCGATCGCTCTATGCATTGGCCACCGTTGCGATCGCCGTCCCGGCCGTCGTGATCGAGATGGTTCTCTGGAATCGCGTCGGGCACGAGGGTCCGGTCTCGATCATCAACGACGCGCTGTCGGTCGACCGTCTCACACTCTTCGTGTGGATCGGTATCACCGTGGCGGTCGGTCTGGTTGCCCTCTCCACCTCGGAGTACTTGCGACGTGAAGACCTCGACGGTCCCGAGACCTACGCCATGTATCTCTCGGCGGCGATCGGTGGAATGGTCATGGCCTCGGCCAACGACTTCGTCGTGTTGTTCCTCGGACTCGAAACGCTGTCGATCGCTCTCTACGTGCTCGCGGCGAGTCACCGACGCCGAAGCGAGAGCCAGGAAAGTGGACTCAAGTACTTCATCCTCGGCGGCTTCGCGTCGGCTTTCTTCCTGTACGGGGTGGCGCTGCTGTACGGAGCGACGGGAACCACCAACCTGTCGGTGATGCGTCAGTTCCTGTCGGATCAGGTGTTCGTCGACGGAGACGATGCGATGCTGCTCGCCGGTCTGGCGCTGTTGCTCGTGGGTCTCGGGTTCAAGATCGCTGCGGTTCCCTTCCACTTCTGGACCCCCGACGTGTACCAGGGAGCTCCCACACCCACCACGTCGTTCATGGCATCGGTCGGCAAGTTCGCCGCCTTCGCTGCGATGCTCCGAGTTCTCGTGGTGGCTCTGCCATCGCGTGCCGACGACTGGCGTCCGGTCGTGTGGGTGATGGCGATCGCGTCGGTCGTGATCGGTTCGGTACTCGCCGTGGCTCAGTCCGACGTCAAGCGCATGCTCGCCTACTCGTCGATCAGCCACGCCGGTTTCATCCTCATCGGCGTCGAAGCAGCGGGCCACACCGGTGACGTCGACGGACTCCCGTCGTCGTTGCTGTACCTCATGCTCTATTCGATTCTCGTCGTCGGAACCTTCACCGTGATCTCGCTCGTGAGTCGTTCTGGTGACGGTCGCACCGATCTGGCGGCCTTCCGCGGCCTGTCGAAGGAACGACCGGTTCTCGCCTTGGGAATGACCGTGTTCCTCTTCGCGCAGGCCGGAATGCCGGTCACGTCGGGATTCGTGGCCAAGTTCGGTGTGATCAAGGCCGCGGCCGACAATCGCAGTTACGCCGTGGCGATCGTGGCCATGGTGGCCTCGGTGATCGCCGCCGTGCTGTACCTCCGCATCATGATCAGCATGTGGTTGTCGGACGCCGAAGCCGGTGACGAGTCGCGTGAGAAAGTGGCCGTTCCCTTCACGTCGGCGATCGTCGTGTTCGCGGCGGCGGTGTTCACGATCGTGGCCGGAGTGTTCCCGGGCTGGCTCATCGACGCCAGCCGTGACGCTCTCTCCCTCGTTCGCTGACGTCCCCCGTCGGCGCACACCCTCGTGACAGACTGAGGTCGTGCTGACACCCCCGGCCTATCTCTCGCCGTCCTCGATCGGCACGTATCGGGACTGTCCGCAGAAGTTCAAGTTCTCCCGCATCGACGGTCTGAAAGAGCCGCCCACCTGGGCCACGCATCTCGGCACCTTCGTCCACGAGGTGCTCGAACACCTCTATCAACTCGATCCCGACGAGCGAACCATCGATGCCGTTCGCACCCTGGCCGGCGAGCGCTGGCGGATCAGTGAGTGGGAGGCGGCCGTTCAGGCTCTCGAGAATCGCCCCGGCGAGATCAAGGACTTCAAGGTCCAGGCCTTCGCCTGCATGCAGAACCTCTGGAAACTCGAGGAGCCGCAGAACGTCGACCTCATGGGTATGGAACACGAAGTGAAGGTGGCGGTCGAAGGTGTGCAACTGCGCGGCTTCATCGACCGTTTCCACATCGACGACAGTGGTTCGGTCGTGATCGGCGACTACAAGACCGGCAAGGTTCCCAATCCGCGGTTCACATCCGAGGACGACAAGTTCTTCCAGTTGCTCACGTACGCCCTCATGCTGCGCGAATCCGATCAGGAAGAGACCTCACGCGTCGAGTTGCTCTATCTGAAGGACGGAGTCCGGCACGACGTCACGGTCACACCGGTGAAGTTGGCCATCGCTCAGGGCACCATCGTCGAGACCAAGGAAGCGATCGACGCCGCCTGTGAACGTGGCGAGTTCGAATGCAACGTGACCAAACTCTGCGACTGGTGCTACTTCAAGCCGCAGTGCCCCGCCCACCAGAAATAGTTCGGCGCATCACGGGCGCCGTTCAGCGCGACGCGACGATCAAGTGGTCGAACAGACGTTGCTGCTCGGCGTCGACATCAGCGGAGTCCTCCGGATGCCACTGCACACCGACGACCCAACGTCTGTCGATCGCTTCGACGGCCTCGATGGTTCCGTCGTCGTGTCGACCCACGACGCGTAGTTCAGTGGCCACGCGTTCGAGGGCTTGGTGGTGATACGAGTGGCATCGAGACGGACGCTCCGTTCCGATGGCTCGGGCGAGTCTCGAGTCGGCGTCGAGGGACACCGGGTGGAACTCCTTGGTGTGCCCGGGAACCGTGAGGTGTTGCACCAACGTCCCGCCCAGAGCCACGTTCAGGATCTGAATTCCACGACAGATGGCGAGGATCGGTTTGTCGGCGCGCCAGAACGCGGCGACCACCGCGAGTTCGACGTCGTCGTGGCGATCGTTGACCCCGTACAACTGCGGAGCCGTCGGCTCCTGCCCGTAACGCACGGGGTTCACGTCACCACCACCGTGCAACACGAGAGCGTCGCAGGCCGCCACCAATCGGTCGAGTGACGAATCGGTGAAGTCGAGCGGCGGAACGATGACAGGGGTCCCGCCGGCTCGGGCCACGGCTTCGGAGTACCGACGTCCGGCACCGAAGGCCTCTCCACGCACGCCTTCGGCCTGCGGAATCTCGCGGCCGACGATCGAGACGAGGGGAGACGTCACTGCACCATTGTGCCAGACATCGGCAATCGGGAACCGAGCGACCAAGATGTGGTCATGAGTTCTCTGTTCGACACCGTTTCGTTCGCCCACGGTCCGGCGATGCCCAACCGATTCATGTTGGCCCCGCTCACCAACATGCAGAGCCATCCGGACGGAACGTTGTCGGACGACGAGAAGCATTGGTTGGTGAAGCGGGCCGAAGGCGGATTCGGTCTGGTCATGACCTGTGCCGCGCACGTGCAGAAACGCGGGCAGGGTTTTCCGGGTCAGTTGGGAACGTTCTCCGACGATCACGTGCCCGGGCTCACCGGGTTGGCGACAGCGATCAAGAGCCACGGCAGCGTGGCGGTCGTCCAACTCCACCACGCCGGTCGTCGCTCCCCGGCCGACCTCATCGGAGAGTCACCGGTGTGTCCGTCGGACGATCCGGAGACCGGCGCTCGAGCACTCACCACCGACGAGACCGAGGAGTTGATCGCCGATTTCGTGAAGGCGGCCGTGCGGTGTGATCGGGCCGGATTCGACGGCGTCGAACTGCACGGTGCGCACGACTACATGATCTGCGAGTACCTCAGCCCCGAACTCAATCGACGCTCCGATCGCTACGGCGGTTCGCTCGAGAATCGGGCTCGTCTTCTGATGGAGATCGTGAGTGGAATTCGACGTGAATGTCGACCCGACTTCAATCTGTCGGTGCGACTGTCTCCCGAACGTTTCGGTATGCAGACCCCCGAGATCTGCGAGGTCTACGGCCGACTCGTCGACGTCGGAGTCGATTTCGTCGACATGTCGTTGTGGGACGTCTTCAAGGAACCCGCCGATCCCGACTTCGCCGGTCGTCGTCTCGTCGACGTGTTCGCCGCGATCCCGCGTGGTCGGACGCGCCTCGGTGTCGCAGGTAAGTTGTACTCGGCCGACGATGCCCGACGGGCGATCGACGCCGGTGCCGACATGGTGGTGCTCGGTCGTGGTGCGATTCTGCACCACGATTTTCCGGAACAGGTCCGACGCGACGGTGACTTCGTGATGCGCGACCTTCCGGTCACACCCGAGACGCTGAAGAACGAGGGGCTCTCGGATTCGTTCGTCGGCTACATGCGCAACTGGAAGGGATTCGTCTCGGAATGACGAAGTGACGTCATCTC
>JBEDFW010000199.1:0-10202 GCA_041174985.1 Actinomycetota bacterium
CTCCTCACCGATCGACCGTCCATCGAGGGCTCGACGAATACCCATTCCCACGGCCAGGAGTCGCTGGATGACCGAGTCGTGCATGTCGCGCGCGATTTGCTCGCGAGATTCACTGATTTCCTGGAGCCGCCAGAGCTCGAGCACTTCCAGATCGGATTTCTCGAGTCTCGTCTCGACGTCGTGGATGTGCGTCACATCGGTACCGATCTCGATGATGAACCCGCCGATGCGTACCCAGTCGACACTCAGAACGGTGGGTCGATCGAACATCACATATCGGTCCAGTTCGTGACGTGCGATCGAGAATTCCTGGTGCGCCCTCTTCGATTCGAGAGCTGTTCGAGCGAAGTCGATTGCGATGTGTGGACGGTGGTAGACGTCCATCACTCGTTGACCGATGACGGGAGTGACGACGAAAACGCCCCGGTAGGCCGTGTTGAACCAGACCAATTCGAGATCTTCCAGATCACCTGCGGAGTCGAATCGGGGTCGGTGGACGGCGACGTAATTGGGTGTCGAATCGATCAGTTCGAGAAAGTCGTCGAGTGTGAGTGACTTCATGAACCGTGCTGCGAGGCGAAGAGTGCCAACTGAGTGCGATTGGTCAGTTCGAACAAGTGCAGAAGTCGCGACACTCGATTACGGATCGTCTGCAGACTGAGGTGCATCTCAGCAGCGATCTGACGATCGGGAAGACCCTGGGCGATGAGGGCGATCAGTTTTTGGTCGGAGGCACTGAGTTGCTCGAACCGGTTCAACTGCCGGTTGGAGATGCGAACCTTGGCGGCCTCTGCATACTCCGGTGTGATGAGTTGATAGCCGGTCACGAGATCGCGGATCACCGAAATTAGGTGATCGCACGATGTGCTCTTGATGACGAAGGCACCTGCCCCGGCTTCGTAGGCACTCAGGAACGTTTCGTCGGATTCGAAGGCGGTGAGAACGACGGTTCGACAAGACGGGTGGTTGTCAGTGATCCACCGAACGAGAGCCGTGCCGTCTTCTCCGACCAATCGAACGTCGATGATCGCTACGTCTGGGCTTCGATCAAAGAGCAGTTTGGCAGCCTCGATCGAGGTGGCCGTCGCGCACACGTCGAGATCGTCCTCGGCATCGAGGGTGAAGGCGAGCGATTGGGTGAACATCTCGTGGTCGTCGCACACGAGGATCTTGATGGTGCGCGTGGTCGAGCCCATGGTCCATCACCCCCCGATGACGAATCGAACTGAGGCGACTCTAGATCGGAAGTCGAGCTCAGAAAACCGTATAACCGCCGTCGACGACCACTTCTTGGCCGGTGTGATACGTGATCGAAGGATCGGCGAGAAAGGCACCGACCTCGCGGAATTCGGAATGATCGGCCCAACGTCTCACGGGTGTGCGCTTGGTCGTCGTTTCGCGAAACAGGTCGTGTGCATAGGCCGGCCCGGCCATCTCGGTGATCGTCCATCCGGGTACGAGTGAATTCACACGGATGCGGTATCGAGCGAGCCCGACGGCGAGCGCACGCATCAATCCGTTCAACGCGGTCTTGGAGGTGCCGTAGGCCTCGTTGCCTCCCGCGCCGTGGATGGCCGAGGTCGACGAGACCAGAACCAGGCTTCCGCCATCGCCCTGGGCGACGAGATGCCGGGCAGCTTCTCTCACGGTGAGAAAGACACCGTCGAGATTGATCCTCATGACCGCATGCCATTGGTCGAGGGTGAGATCGAGGAAAGGGACACCGTTGCCGGGGCGACCGGCGTTGGCGAAACATCCGTCGAGACGTCCGAAGTCGGCAACCGTGCGGTTCATGCAGTCCACGATCTGCTCTTCGTGTCCGACGTCGCACACGTAACCGCGAGCGGAGGTTCCGAGTGCACGAAGTCGGTCGACGGCCTCGTCGTTCTTGTCGGCGCGACGCCCCCACACGGCAACCGAACCTCCGGCCGCCGCGATTCCCTCCGCCATGCCGAGGCCGATGCCGGAGTTGCCTCCGGTCACGACGAAGACCTGGCCGGAGAGATCGATGCGACCGGGCTGATCGGGTGATCTGGTCATGACGTCAACTTAGGTGAACCCGGCCACCTCGCTACTAGCGTCGTCGGCAGCAGCCAGGAACCATCGAGGAGAAGAGATGTCCGCTCATGTCGACGTGGTGATCGTGGGGGCCGGGATCTCCGGAATCGGTTCGGCGTACCACCTGCAGACCATGTGCCCCGACCGCACGTACGTCGTTCTGGAGGGACGCCCCGACATCGGTGGCACCTGGGATCTCTTTCGCTATCCGGGAGTTCGTTCCGATAGCGACATGCACACCCTCGGATTCAGTTTCAAGCCCTGGACCGAAGCCAAGGCGATCGCCGACGGACCGTCGATCATGAAGTATCTGCGCGAGACGGTCCGCGAGCATGGCATCGAACGCAACATTCGCTTCAACACGCTCGTGAAGAAAGCCGAGTGGTCGAGCGAGTCGGCCACCTGGACGATCACCGCCCAGAGTTCCGACACCGGGGAGTATCACCAGTACACCTGCAACTTCATCCACATGTGTGCCGGGTACTACTCCTACAAGGAGGGGTTCACTCCCCATTTTGCCGGTCGTGAAAATTTCCGGGGCACGATCGTTCATCCACAGGAGTGGCCCGAAAATCTCGACTACTCCGGAAAGAAAGTCGTCGTGATCGGATCGGGCGCCACGGCGATGACGATCGTCCCGTCGATGGCCGACAAGGTCGAGCACATCACCATGCTGCAGCGTTCACCCACCTATGTCGTCGCGCGTCCCGATCGCGATGCGATCAACGATCTGCTTCGCAAATTCCTTCCCGATCGTGTCGCCTACTCGATCGTTCGCAAGAAGAACACCGTCCTCGGCAGCTTCTTCTACAACCGGACCCGCACCAAGCCCGAGAAGGTGCGCGAGCAGATCCTCGGTGGAGTGCGCAAAGGGCTCGGGCCCGACTTCGACGTCGACACCCACTTCACACCGAGTTACAACCCGTGGGATCAGCGCCTCTGCCTCATTCCCAACGGCGATCTCTTCGCGGCGATCAATTCGGGCAAGGCCAGTGTGGTCACCGATCACATCGACACGTTCACCGAGAGTGGCATCCGTCTGAAGTCAGGCAAGGTGCTCGAAGCCGACATCGTCATCACGGCGACCGGACTCAATCTCGTGACACTGGGAGAAGTCGACGTGGAAGTCGACGGACACTCGGTCGATTTCTCGCAGGCCTGGACCTATCGCGGCATGGCCTACTCCGATGTCCCGAATCTGGTGTCGACTTTCGGCTACATCAACGCGTCGTGGACGCTGCGTGCCGATCTCGTGAGCACCTACGTCTGCAAACTCCTGAACCACATGAAGGCAACGGGAACGATTCAAGCGACTCCCCGTTTGCGACCCGAAGATCGCAACATGACGCCTCGTCCCTGGATCGAGGACTTCTCGGCCGGCTACATGGAACGAGTCATGGATCGAATGCCCAAGCAAGGCGATCGGGAACCCTGGACCAATCCCCAGCGCTACGAACTCGAGAAGAAGATCATCGGCAAGAAGCCCGTCGACGACGGCGTGATGACTTTCACGCGTACGCCGGCCCGCGTCAGCGTCACCGCTGGCGAGTGATCAATCGGCCAATACCACGGCCCGATTGACCAGTCGTCGGATTTTCGTCTCGACCAACTCGCGTAACAACTCGACGTCGGTGACTCGCTCGTCGTCGACTTCGACTTCGACCGTTCCCTCGGCGATGACGGCGAGTCCGGCCTCGACCAACTGGCTCGACGACCGCGAACCATCCATGGCGAGAACGAGTGCTCGGTCGAGATCGTCGATCTCGACTTCCTCGTGGCGAAGGTTGGTGATCGAGCGGCGAAGTTGCGCGGCTTGCCAACGAGCACAACGAGACGTCATCAGCGACCCGGACGATTCGTAGGTGACCGGGCGGGGCCAGCGAGTCAGCTGAACTTCACCGGCGACGAAATTCGTCAATGCCCACGTGTGAACTTGCTGCTCGACGTCGTCGAGGTCGACTTGGGCCGACACTGCCTCGACGAGTTCATCGACTCGTAGGCGACGATGCGGGGAGCCGGCGAGGCACCACAAGGCCACGATGGGTACCGGGTCCCCCGAAGTCACGACGAAATTCCCGTCGTCGTCGAGAGCGACCTCGAGTCCATCGGCTCCGTCGACGTCGAGTTCGATCTCGGACTCGCCGAGTTCGTTCGTACGCAGTCGCTCGAGCGAGACGTGCATCTCCGCTGTTCGACGCGCGTCGAATTCGGGTCGCAGTTCGTCGACGTGGTGGGCGTGCGTCAGGATCGAACGACGAAAATGGCGAAGAGTGAGGAGGTCGAGCAGCTGTTGCGCTTCGATCCGGCCCTCGTAGGTCGACGTGTCGGAGACGACTCGTTGCGCGATCGCCTGTGATGCGTCGGTTCCGACCTGGAGGAACGAACCGCTGGCAACTTCGGCGTCGGCGACGTGGATCAGGTCGAAAGCATGCGCCTGATTCATGAAGTCGCGGAAATAGAAGGGTGTGTTCTCCTCGACGAGGTGTTCGAAGAAAAGATAACGATCGGAATAGTGACTCAGCAGATTGATTTCGTTCCGTAGCCACGAGTGGAGCGGAAGTGTGTCGGGTACGAAGTCGGCGAGCATGTCGACGAAGGTCCGTGCGGATCGGGCCCGATCGATTGGATCGCCATCGGGGACGACCCGGGAGAACATCGAACGCAACATGCCGCGAGCGTGCCAACCCGGAAGCGTGTTGTAACTGACGTAAGCGAGGCCGTTCGGCGTGAGCAGATCACGACAGGATCGCAAGACCGCTTCGCGGGCGTCATCGGGAACCCACGAGAACACCCCGTGGCAGAGGATGTAGTCGAATTGCCCGAGATCGCTCGAGAGATCTCTCACGTCCATGGCTCGGAACTCGACGTTGGTGAGTCCGATGCCTCGTGCGTCGTCGCGAGCGTCGGCGATCTGACTCGGTGCCAGATCGATGCCGACGAACGAAGCGTCGGGGAGCAGCTCGGCCAAGGGGATCAGATGTCCACCGCGCGCGCAACCGATGTCGAGAACTCGACTCGTACGAACGTCGGGTGGGGTCAGTCCGGCCAGAGTTCCGATGGACGCCAGCCAGTCGGGATGCGACATGCGAAACGGCAAGTTCTCGTACTGGAACGAGTCGTATGCAGAGGCGGTGCGATCCACCCCTTCATCCTGTCGGATCGTCAGTGAGACGACACCTCGACGAGCAGTTTGCCGCGATGTCCTCCGCTCATGAGGACGTCGAGGGCTCGAGGGAAGGATTCGACGCCGTGTTCGACGTGTTCGGGCAGCACGATCGAGCCGTCGGCGAACCAGTCGGCCAGCCGCGATTCGGCCTCCTCGTACGAGTCGGCGAAGTGGAAGACCGCGAAACCTTCCATGACGGCGTGTCGCTCGGCCAGTTTCAGGTAGTTCTTCGGTCCACGAACGTTGGCCATGTCGTCGTACTGCGAGATCGCCCCGCAGATCACGATGCGAGTTCCCTCCTTGATGTTGAGAAGAACGGCGTCGAGTACGTCGCCACCGACGTTGTCGAAGAAGACGTCGATACCACCAGGTGCCAGGTCGCGAAGTCGCGCCTCGACGTCGTCGTGCCGATAGTCGATGGCTGCGTCGTAGCCGAGGGTGTCGACGAGGAATTTGCACTTGTCGGCCCCACCAGCGATACCGATGACCTTCGATGCACCGAGCAGTCGAGCGATCTGACCGGCCATCGATCCGACGGCTCCGGCGGCGGCCGACACCACCACCACGTCACCCGACTTCACGTGACCGACTCTCGTCATCCCGACGTAGGCCGTGAGTCCGGTCGTGAGTCCGAGCACTCCGAGCCACGCTCTCGGTGGCACGCGTGACACGTCGATCTTCCGCATCATGACACCAGGCATCGCCGCGAACGTCTGTGAGCAGAGCGGTCCGAAGACGTGGTCGCCTTCGGCCAACCCGGCGAAACGTGACTCGATCACACGACCGACTCCGAGGGCCGGGATGACCCCACCGATCTGCGCGCCTTGATGAAAGCTCTCTTCTTCGAGGGTGGTGCGGATGAACGCGTCGATACCGAGATGTTCGACCGCGATCAGGACGTGACCGTCTTCGAGGTCGGGAACCGGTCGAGTGACGAACTCGAAATCATCGGCCGTCGGACGTCCGACCGGTCGACGACGCAGGACGACTTGAGGATTCTCGCGACCCATCAGAGACCACCGTCGATGCCGATGATCTGCCCGGTGACCCAACTCGACGCCGGCGACACCAAATAGAGCGTGGCCAGTCCGAGGTCGTCGGGAGTGCCGAGGCGAGCCATCGGAAGTCGCAACACCTTCTCGAGCTTGGGCAGATCGTCGTCGGTCAACCGCATCGCTTTCATCATGATTTCGGTCGGCACCGCTCCGGGCATGATGCAGTTCACGCGAATGCGCGGGCCGAGTTCTTTGGCGTTGGTCGTCGTGAGCGAGTTGACGGCGGCTTTGGCGGCGGCGTAGTGGCCGCTCCCCATCACCGTTTGAACAGCGGCTTTCGAGGAGATGTTGACGATGCGACCTCCATCGCGCATGTGTTCGGCGGCGATGTTGGTGCACACCCAGATGGACGTGAGGTTGAGACGCATGGTCGCGTCCCATTCCTCGCGCGGGAGTTTGACGAGGGGAGTCTGAATCGGTGATCCGCCCGCGTTGTTGACGAGGATGTCGAGCGATCCGAATTCGTCGATGGCGCGTCGCACCACCGCGCGCACGGCGTCGTCATCGGTGACGTCGGTGGGAACCGCGATGGCTCGGCCACCTTCGGACCTGATCAGCCCGGCCACGCGTTCGACTTCGTCGGCGCGTCGCGCCGCACACACGACGGCCGCGCCGGCGCTGGCCAAGGTGCGAGCGATTCCTTCGCCGATGCCGCGTCCGGCTCCGGTCACGATCGCCACGTCGTTCGACAGATCGAACATGCTGTTGAGTGAAGAATTCACGACATCCCCCTCGAGTCGGTTCGGCGAAAGTTACCATGGGTAAGTAAGGGGTCGGACACGGGTGAGGCGTCAGCCGAACACTCCGTCCGGGGGAGGGTTCGTCATGAAGCAGACTGGCGGCGTGACGATGACGACGCGCGGTCCGGGCCGTCCCCGGGGTGGTCAACTCGACATCGACGCCGAGTCGATCCTGGATGCCGCCGAACGGGTCATCGAGCGCGACGGGCCGGGGTCCTCGATCGAGACGGTCGCCAACGAAGCCGGAATCACCAAGCCCATCGTGTACGCCCGGGTCGGCTCTCGCGCCGGTCTGGCCAATGCGCTGGCCGATCGGCTGGCGATTCGCATGGTCGACGCCTCTCGGGCGGCGCTGGTGGGCCAGACCTTCAACCCGTCCAGCTTGGCCGGGTTCATCGCCGCGAACCTGCGGGTGGTTCTCGCCCACCGAAATCTGTTCTTGTACGTCACGGGCGGGTCGACCGATCAGACCGCCCTCGGCCGGTTGGCCCTCGCCGAGCGTTCGACGGCGCCGTTGGCGCGGGCCCTCGAGCAGTGGCGGACCGATGCCGGGCAAGCGTCCGCGGTGGCCGAATCGTGGGCCTACGGCATCGTCGGAATGTTGCAGATGGCCTCGTTGTGGGTCATCGACGACGGAGCCCCCGAACCGGAGCGGGTGGCCGAACATCTGGCCGAGTTGTTGTGGTGGGGGCTGGCCGGGAAGAGAGCCGATCGGGGTTAATTACGACCCGTAGATAACTGGTGCTTACAAGTGTTACTGTCGTCACAAGGGGGAGGTGTCATGTCGGAACATGACAGTTATGAGGACTTGTCCGAGTGCGGGTTGACGCCCGAACTCGAGAAGAAGCTCGTCGAGTCACTCGGCGAGTGCGTGTTCATGTGGACCAACAGCAAGGGTGAGCCGTTCGGAGTGGTCATGTCGTACCTCCCCAAGGACGGCAAGTTGTGGCTCACGGCGGCCGAGACGCGCAAGCGCATTCCGGCGTTGCGACGCAACCCCCGTGCGGCGATCTGCATCAACAGCACCGGATCGAAGCTCGGTGGTGGCAAGACGGTCACCTACAAGGGCAACTGCTACATCCACGACGATCGGGCGACCAAGGATTGGTTCTACCCCGAATTCGCACACCGTTTGCGAGCCGACAACCCGGCGGCGGCGGAAGCTTTTCGCAAGTTCCTCGATTCACCTCATCGCGTGATCATGGAATTCGTTCCCGATTACGCACTGAGTTTCGATGCCGCTCTCATGTGGGCTCGTTCCCCCGAAGTCGTTCAGTAAGTCTCGTCACATCACAGTCAGGAGATCACCATGTCGATGACCGAAGAAGTTCCGGCCCACCTCCAGGGCAATGGGCGTCCCGTATTCGAGGAGCGAACCCTCACCGACCTGAAGGTCACCGGCACCATTCCCGCCGAACTCGACGGCCGCTATCTGCGCAACGGCGCCAATCCGATCACCGGTATGAGCGATCACCCCTTCTTCGGCGACGGGATGATCCACGGTGTGCGTCTGCGTGACGGAAAGGCGCAGTGGTATCGCAACCGTTACGTGCAGACACCGTTCATCAAGGATCCGTCGATCAACATCCTCGATCCGAACGTCACTCTCGACATGACGTGTTCGAAGGCCAACACCCACATCGTCGGCCACGCCGGAAAGATCCTCGCTCTCGAAGAGGGTCACTTCCCCTATGTGCTCGACGGTGATCTCAACACGGTGGGTGCCACCGATTACAAGGGCGTTCTGAAGGGCCCGTTCACGGCGCACCCGAAGATCTGCCCGACGACTGGCGAGATGCTGGCGTTCGGTTACGCCCCGCTTCCGCCGTACCTCACGTACCTGCGTGTCTCGGCATCGGGTGAATTGGTGCAGGCCGAACCGATCACGGTGACCGGACCCACGATGATGCACGACTTCAACATCACCGAGAACTACGTGGTGTTCATGGACCTTCCGGCAGTCTTCAATCTCGATCTCGCGCTCGAGGGCAAGATGCCGATTCACTGGAGTGACTCGTATCCCGCTCGCCTGGGTGTGATGCCGCGAAACGGCAACGACTCGCAGGTCAAGTGGTACGACATCAACCCTTGCTACGTGTTCCATCCGATGAACAGCTACGAGGACGGCGACAAGATCGTTCTCGACGTGGCTCGTTTCGAGCACATCTGGAAGGACGACGCCATGGACTTCCCGATGCCCATGTTGTGGCGTTGGGTCATCGACACCCGAACCGGCAAGGTGACCGAGGAACAGATCGACGATCGCGCCGCCGAGTTCCCGCGCGTCAACGATGCCGTGATCGGCAAGAAGCATCGTTACGGCTACGAGATGTCGATGGGTAACGCCGGTTTCGGTGAAGTCGACGCCGGCGCCATCTTGAAGTACGACCGCCAGACGGGCGCGCGTTCTTCGATCGAACTGGGCAAGGGACGGGTCTCGGGGGAGGCCGTGTTCGTTGCGTCGGACAAGGCGAAGTCGGAAGACGACGGTTATCTCATGACCTACGTCTACGACGCCGCGGCCGACACCAGTCAGTTCGTGATCTTCGACGCGCTCACCATGGCCGCCGATCCGATCGCGACCGTCCAGTTGCCTCGGGTGCCGTTCGGCTTCCACGGCAGCTGGGTTCCGGCCTCCGTGGCCAACTGAATCCGGCCGCGTTCGCGGCTCACAACTGAGGGGGAAAACATGAAGAGATCCACGACAGTGGGCTCGCGGGGGACACGACTCTGGGTCGCGCTCGCTGCGGGCAGCCTGATCATCGCCGCGTGCGGTGGTGACGACGGCGGTTCGACGTCCGACGAGCCGGCCGAAACGGCCGCTCCTGCCGAGTCCGAAGCTCCGGCCGATTCGGCGGCACCCGCTGATTCCGCCGCACCCGCCGACTCGGCGGCACCGGCCGATGAACTCGGACCGCCCACCGGACCCGAGATGGTCGTCGGCATGGTCAACACCGAAGGTGGTGCCGGACTCGACTTCCCGGACATCCGTCGTTTCGTCGAGGCGGCGGTCGAATACACCAACGAGCATGGCGGTCTCGGTAACCGGCCGGTGAAACTCGAGACGTGCGTCGCCAACGGCTCACCCGAGACCTCACAGGCCTGCGCCCAGGAACTCGTGGGTAAGAACGTCGAACTCGTTCTGCTCGGACTCGATCTCTTCCCCGACTACAAGACCTACGA
>JBEDFW010000200.1:0-6190 GCA_041174985.1 Actinomycetota bacterium
CTGAGCACGTTGTCGACCGATCCCAATGGCGGCTTCCGTCTCGAGAACGTGACTTCGGGTTGGTGGACGCTCACCTTCACTCTCGAGGGCTACTCCGACACCGTGATTCTGGTGCAAGTGACGACCTCCGATCAGAACCTGGGCACCGTGACGATGAGGCCTCCCTCGTCATGAGTCTTCGCGCCAGTATCGAACCCACGCGAACTCCCGCGTACGCGGGTATTCCGGTCACGGCGACGATCACCGTCGCCAACACCGCTCACCTCGTCGATGCCTTCGAGATCCGGGTGCTCGGTGTCGATCGCGACTGGATCCGACTCGAACCCGAGCGTCTGCAGCTCTTCCCCGAGACGACGGGCGTCTTCGATCTGACCATCGATCTGCCCGACGACTTCCCGTCCGGGTTGCGAATTCTCACCGTTCAGATTCGTTCCGAACTGAAACCCGAGAATCCCACTCTCCTGACCTTCACTCTCGACGTCGACGCACGACCGCACCTCAACGTTCAGGTGCAGCCGATCCAGGTGGTCGGTGGAAGCAGCGGCACCTTCGCGGTGACCGTGCAGAACCTCGGCAACACCGAGTCGATCGCCCGGCTGACGGTCACCGACCCCGAAGCGATGGTCCGCGGCATCTTCGATCGCCCGGAGATCGACATCCCGCCCGGGGAGCAGCGTTCGACTCCTCTACGCATCTCGGCCAAACGACCGTGGGCCGGCCCGCCGCTCGTCAGGAATCTGGCCATCGGCGTCGAAGAAGGAATCCCCGGGTCGGAACAACTGGTCACTTTCGTCCAGACCCCACGCATCAGTCGACTGATGTTCTCGTTCATCGGCCTGCTCGTGGCCGCCTCCATTTTCGGCATCGTCTTCTCGCGCAACCTGCAGAACGTCGTCGACGCCACGACGACCGACGACAAGTTGCTCGAGCAGGCCTTCGGTGCCGCCGACCCGAGTGCCGGCTTCCTCCCTGCCACCGTGACCGGTGCGGTGGTCGCGCGCTCGTCGAAGGACGGCATCGCCGGAGCCACCGTCGAGGTGTACCTCACCGCCGTTCCCGATCGACCGATTCGGTCGGTGGCGACTGCCGCCGACGGCACGTTCGTGGTCGACAATCTGGGTCCGGGCCCCTTTCGTTTCCGTGCCGTGGCAGCCGGATACGACTCTCGATGGTTCGGTGACGTCGCCGAATTCGACAATTCACCCGACGTGAAGCCCGACTCTGGCCAAACCAAAGCCGGAATCGACATGTTGCTCGGCGGTCAGCCGGCGACAGTGCAAGGCGTCGTGTTCGGCGGCGAAGTGGAAGGAGCGATCGTCGATCTGATCGTGTCGGCTGCGGTCACCGGTGGAATCAACGACGCGATCGTCGACACCAAGACCCTCGACAAGGCCGGCACCTTCGAGTTCACCAACGTGCCCGCGCCCGGTACGTACACGTTGCGCATCCGCAAGACCGGTTCGATCACGACACAGTTGACGATCGAACTGGCTGGCGGTGAGGTTCGAAGCGGCATCACGGTTCAACTACGTGACGGGGACGGACGAATCGACGGCGTGGTGACCGGCCCGAGTGGCCCACTCGGGGCGGCGTCGATCACGGTCACGTCTCCCGACCTCGAATCGTCCACCCTCTCTCTCACGACCGGGAACATCGGTTCCTTCGTCCTGAACGATCTGCTCACACCAGGGAGTTACGCCCTCACGGTGTCCCTCGACGGGTACACCACGAAATCGCTCACGGTCTCTCTGGCGAGCGGCCAACAGTTGAACGGTCTCAACATCGTTCTCGATCCGGCGACCGGGTCGATCAGTGGTCTGGTTCGCAACAACACCGGGTCACCGGTGGGAGGCGTCGCCGTCTCGGCTTCCGACGGCGACAACGTCTTCAGCACCACGACCGTCAGCGTCGACGATCCGAGTACGCCGTCGCTGAACGAGATCGGCACCTTCAGCCTCACCAAGATTCCGGCTCCGGGCGTTTACACGTTGTCGGTCGGCGGAGGGTCGTACACACAAGTGGTCCGCAACATCGTCCTCAGTTCGAGTTCCCTCGACGTCCAGCTCAACTTCGATCTCGTGGCGTCCACCGGACTGGTCAGTGGAAAGGTCACCGACGCGAGCGGTCCGGTCGGCGGTGTCACGGTGCGCATCAGCAACGGCCTCGTCACCCGGACCACGACCACCGCCTCGTCCTGTCCTCCCGGTATCACGGATTGCGTCGGTCGCTACCGTCTCGAAGGAATCGCTCCCGGCACCTACACCTTGTCGTTCAGCCGAACCGGTTCGGAACCCGCCGCTCGACAAGTCGTGGTGGTCCCGGGCGGCAGCGTGACCGCCGATGTCGTGCTCCGCCCCCGCGCCTCCATCAAAGTCTTCGTTTGCACGTCGGTCACTGCGACGTCGCCCACGGCGTGCACGGGTGGCGCCAAGTCCGGCTATCAGGTTCGTCTCTGGAAGGAATCGGCCTACCCGGGAGGAAGTCCGGTCGGATCGCTGCTGACCGCTGCCGACGGTTCGGTGACGTTCAACGGTCTCGATGCACCCACGCGTTACGTCATCGAGATCGCCTCGGTTGCCGGCGATCCGGCGATCACCTCTCGTCTCTTGTCACTCGGGGCCAGTGAAACACTCGTGGTCGGGGTGACCGTGCCATGACGAGTCGTCGTCTCGTCGCCCTCACCCCGGTCGAACGCATCTTCGCCGAGATCGGACGTACGACTCCGGTGAAGTTGTACGTCACCGACCTCTCCGGGGTGGACCGCGACGTGATCGTGCGTGCTCTCGGCAATCTGAGTGGCCCCCTTCCGGCCCGGCAGATCCGCCTCGCCGCTGGCGCCACCGTCGAGGTCGCGGTCGATGTCGCGGTTCCACACGGCATGCCGCCCGGCCAGCACGATTTCTTGTTCGAGGTCGTCGATCGAGACACCGGATCGGTGATCGAGTCTCTCGCGACGACCGTCGACGTACAGCACACCCGAGCCGTGCGTATGCACGTGTCACCGGCGTCGATCCGCCGACGTCGTCGTGGCCGGATCCGGGTCATCGTTCGCAATCACGACGACGAGACCCAATCGATCCGGCTTCGTGCCGAAACCGACGACTCCGAGACGAACGTGACCCTCGAACTGCCCGAGGTGTCGGTGCGGCCCGGAGAAATGGTCCGCGTCAGCGGCCGAGTGCGCGCCAAGGCGTTCTACTTCGGCAAACAGAAGGAACGCTGGTACTCGATCATTGGTGACGGAGCCGGCACTCCCATCTACACCCGCGGCAACGTCCGTCAGATGCCGATGATCGGCAAGAACGTCAAGAGCCTGATGGTGCTCCTCACGATTCTCATGGTCTGGGCCGGATCGACACTGGCCATCATCCGAGCGATCTCTCCGGCGACGTCCGAATCCACTGCCGGAGCCGAAGGCGTTCCCGCCGAACCTGGTTCGGGCGGCGATCAAGACGGTGCCGGCGCGGCGTCTCTCGAGCCGATTCTGATCGACGTCACGGGAACCGTGACGGCCGTTCCCGACGGGAGCGGAGTCGTCGTCTCGTGGCGAAGTGTGAGCCTGGGTGATGCCGCCACCGAGGGCAAGGTCTCGGCCGGAACATCGACCGGATCCCCCGACATCGCTCTCCAACAGACGCAGACCGATGGCTCCGGAGCGTTCGCCGTGGCCGGTATCGACGCACTCGGACTGTACGAATTCTCCTTCTCCAAGGCCGGCCATCAGACCGAGACCCTGATCGTTCAGCCGAACGGTGAACCCCAGACACTCGAGGTGACACTCGAACCCGGCTCGGGCTTCATCGGCGGTCTCACCGTGGATGCGGCCGGAGCGCCTCTTGGCGGAGTCGACGTCACGTTGACCGATGGTGCGATCACGTATTCGCTCTCCACTCCGACCGCCGGTGACGACGCCGGGAGTTTCTCGTTCCGGAATCTGTCGTCACCCGGGACCTACGTGCTCGATGCGCGCATCGCCGGCCGTGGTCTCGCCAGCACGACCATCGAGCTCGACACCGGTCAGTCGATCGACGACGTACGACTCGTCCTCTCACCCGACGTCGCCACCCTGGCCGGCAAGATCACAGCGGCGGCTTTCGAGGCGGGATCCACGGCGACATCCGATTCGCGTGTCGCGCAGGCCGCCGGCGATCTCGGTCCCACGTTCACGATCACCGCCACCGATGGATCATTGGAGAGATCGACCACCACACTGACCGAGGGCCTTCTGGTCGGCACGTTCCGTCTCGAGCAGTTGCCCATTGGACGCACGTACACCGTCACCTACGAAGCACCCGGATTCCAGACACTCACCGAGCAGATCGACCTCACCCTCACCACGCCACAACGTGAGATCTCGATGGTGCGATCGACCGGTCGCCTGCGTGGCAAGGTCTCGATCACCGGCTCGTCGCTCTCACCAACCGCGGTCGCCGTCACGGTCACCAATTCCGACAACACGTACAAGACCACCGATGCGATCTCGAGCGACGGATCGCTGCTCGTCGACGGAATCGTGCCGGGGGCTTACGTGGTCGTCTTCGAGGCTCTCGGGCTCGAGAAACAAGTGCGCGAGGTCGAGATCGGGGCGGGAACCTCCACCGTTCTCGACGTGACCCTGTCGGCGACCAGAACCAGCGCGGTCAAGAGTTCCCTCTCCTTCAAGGTGATCAAGGGTGGTAACGACACCACGACCACCGTGTCGGCGAGTGTGAAGTTCCGCGCCACCGGGGACTGCGGCACCGTCGGAACCGACACCGACTGCAACTACGACGTCAATTTGGCCGACGGAAATCTGAAGATCACCGGCCTCGAAGCCGGTGGCTACGTCATCGACTTCTCGGCCACCGGTTTCGCTCCACGTCGTATCGCCGTTCAGGTCGCCGCATCCACCGACGCGGCACAACAAGAAGTGGTGATGGTGCCGCTCGGAAGTCTTCAGGGGCTGGTCGCCGACGACACCTCCGCTCCGATCCAGGGCTTGCAACTCGGTCTCTATCTCGACACGACACTGATCGCCACGGCCACCACCTCGGCCAGCGGCGAATACCTCTTCTCGCGCAAGCTCCTCCCGAACACCTACACGATCAAAGTGACCGGTGCGGGCTTCCTCCCGGTCGAACGCTCGGTGGTCGGCGCTCTTTCGGCCACTCTCAACCTCGATGTCACCGTGCGCGGCAAGTCGCTCATCACCGGTGAGGTTCGCTCACTCGACCTTCTCACCGGCAATTTCCAGGCCGTCGAAGCGAGCAAGTTCACGATCTATCTCCGCCAGAATCTGGCACCGAGCAACGGTCAATGGATCGACGCGGCCAATCTCGGTCTGGCCAAGAGTCTCGGTGGTTACCGCCTGGCCGTCGAACCGAATCGAGACGTCACCGTCACCCCCAACGTGAACGGTCCGGTCATCGACGTGTGCGTGGTCGCCTCGATCGAGACCGTCACGGCCTCGGCGTTCACACCAACGGCGTGCGACACGCCCGTTGCGGGGCTGTCGTCTCGCAAGAGCACGGGTATCGCCATCCAACTCGACGAAACCGTCACTCGATCGTTCTATTTCTCACCCACCCCCGGTGAGGTCGACGGACGCGTGACGGTGGGCGGCGTCGCTGAGGAAGGCATCAAAGTGGAGGCCCGTCGAATCGACGCCGACGGCCGCGTGCTCGAATCGTCGGCAATCGTGACCGGAACGAACGGTGCGTTCAGCTTCAACGCCTTGACTCCGGTCCGTCCCACACCGGCCAACGGAGTGTTCACCGACGAGACGAACTGCAATTTCAATCAGGGAACCTGTTGGGTGATTCGCGCCTCGGACGAGGGGGTCGGTTTCGCCGATTCCGATCTGCTCACCATCTATCCCGGACGCACTCTCGACATCTCGGCGAATCCCATCAACATCGTCAAGGCCGGTGGCACCTACAACGTCACGTTCGCCGACGACCGCGGTACTGCACTCGTCGGCGTGAACGCCCTCATCTACCCCAAGAACACTCCTCCGAACCCGGCCTGGAACGGCTCCTGCACCGGCCAGAACGCAACGTTCTGCCGCAGCTCCACGACGAGTGCCACCACGATCACGTTCGCCGGACTCGATCCGAAGGAGTACACGATCGAAGCCCGACTGGCTGACTATCGGAACTTCACGGCGACCGTCACCATCACTCAAGGCGGAGCAGTGGACCAGATCCACAAG
>JBEDFW010000201.1:0-10667 GCA_041174985.1 Actinomycetota bacterium
GGGGTGGAGGGTGGACAATCCACCGTTCTTGCGGCCGACCGGAGTGCGGACGGCTTCGACGATCACGACCTGGCGAGAGCTGGAGTTCGACATGAGGGGCATCCTACGGTCACACTTCCAGAGTGACCGAGTCGATCAGCCGCATCAGCCGTTTCCAGCCGTCCCTCGCTCCGCCGGCCGATGCCGCCGAGCACGTGTACGTGCACGTGGTCGAATCCCGCGTGTGGATCCACGACGAACCGGCGTCCTCGGACTGGAGTCGGCACTTCCTCGGCGTGCTCGACGGACGGGCCTATTGGGGTGTCGACGTTCCCGAGTCCGATCCCTCCGACGGTGCCGCACTCGATCTCTTCAGCCTCTTCGGGCGTACGTCGGAGGACGAATGGTTGGTGGCCGGACGAGCGGTGCAAATCGTCGACTGGGCCCGCACCCACCGATTCTGTGGACGTTGCGGGACACCGACCGAGTTGGCGCACAACGAACGAGCGATGCGCTGTCCCGCCTGTCGGCACATGGCGTTCCCGCGACTCGCGCCGGCCATGATCACGCTCGTGACACGCGGTGAACCCGGCCGCGACCAAGAGGCGCTCCTCGCTCGCGGTGTGCAGTTCCGGATGCCGATGTTCTCGTGTCTGGCCGGTTTCGTGGAACCCGGTGAGACCCTCGAGGGAGCGGTGATTCGCGAGGTGCGGGAAGAGGTGGGTGTCGACGTCGACCGTGTCCGCTATCTCGGCAGTCAGCCCTGGCCGTTCCCGCACAGCCTGATGCTCGGTTTTCGCGCCGACTGGGTGAGCGGTGACATCGTGTGCGATCCGGCCGAGATCGCCGAGGCGAACTGGTATCGCAAGGACGACCTGCCGCCGATTCCGCCCGGCATCTCGATCGCCCGCAAACTCATCGATCACTGGCTCGCCGAGAACTGATCTCGTCAGGTCAGTTCGGTGGTGAACCACTCGAGGAGGATCTCGAACCTCTGACGCCGGTGCACGGGTGAACCGGTTCGCGACAATTCGTGCGTCTCGGCCGGGAATCGGTAGAAGACGACTCGCTTGCCGAGCAGGCGCAGGGTCACGAAGAGTTCCTCGGCCTGATTGATCGGGCAGCGCAGATCGTTCTCGCTGTGCACGATCAGAACCGGAACGTCGATCTCGCGCGCGAGGGTGCTCGGAGACATCCTCAGATATTCGGCGGGATCCTCGACCGGATCGGGTCCGTGTTCGACACGGAACATCGTGCCGATGTCGCTCGACCATTCCTCCGTGAGAAGGTTGTTGACCGATCGCTCGGTGCACACCGTGCGCAATCGTCCTTCGTGGCGAGCGGCGAGCAACGTCGCCATGTACCCGCCGTAACTTCCACCCTGCATGCCCACGCGGGTTCGATCGCAGAACGGGTAACGATCGAGTGCCGTGTCGAGAACGTTCAACACGTCCTCGAGATCGGCGCCACCCCAGCCGGTGCCGGGTCGTACGTGATGTTTCGGGCCGAGGATCGCCTGACCCCACGCCTCCTCGCGTCCCGACGAACCACGGGGATTGCACGCGACGACCACGAAGCCCGCGGCCGCCTGCGACTGGAACTCGTCGAAGTACGTCTCGCCGTACTGGGTGTGAGGTCCACCGTGCACGTTGAGGACGACGGGGTACGAACGGCTCGGATCGAAGTCGCGTGGTCGCATGATCCAAGCGTCGATGTGAGGATCGATGCCCGGTGTCTCGTTGTGCACGGGGACCGCGAAACGCTCCCAGCCGACCGGGTTCACGCGTTGCACGTAGTCGTGCGACACGTCGGTGATCACCGACTCGTGGCCACCGCTCCACACGTGGATCTCGGCCGGTCGCGTCACATGGGTCACCGCGGCGGCGATCACGCCGGCGGTGGCATCGAAGGTCTTCACGCATCGTGCTCCGGACGTGACGGCAACCGGCGCCGATGCACCCGATGCGTCGAGCCGATAGAGGTGGCACTCCCCGGCGTCTTCGGCGGTCGCGAGAATCGTCGAGTCGGATTCCCACACCGGCGCGTTGTTGCCGACGGTGGTCTCGAAGGTTCGGTCGAGCGGTAGCGAGACCCAACGCTTCTCACGAGTGACGAGATCGAGCACTCCCACTCGAACGTTCTGTGGATAGGTGGTCGCGTCGTCGTGACCGAGGAAGGCGACTCGCGTGCCGTCGGGAGACACCGACGGACTTCCGAATATCCCGGAGCGCTCGGTGAGAGCCGAGATCTCTCCGTGTCGTGGAACGAGGAACAGGTCGACCGAGAGGTCACGGTCGAAGTCGTCGTGGCGGGCCGCCGAAACGATCAGACCGGTCGAGTCGGCCAGCCAAGCGAACTCGTGGTGTTGTCGAGGTCCCGGTGTCAGGTCACGCGGTGCGCCGGTGCCGTCGGCGGCCACGATCCAGACGTGGTTCGGACGATCGAACACGAAATCCTCACCGTTCAGTCGGGTGAAGAAGGTGTCGATACGGCGCGGCGACTGCCATGACTCGTCCTCGGCGGAGTAGCGCTCGTCGGGGACCCGTGAGGTGAAGGCGATCCATCGACCATCGGGCGACCAGGTCGGTGAATCGAGACCGTCCTTGCGCACGGCGATGGTGCGTGTCCCGCCCGGGGTCGCCACCGGGATCACGTGAAGTGTTCGCTCACCTTTCTTCGCTCCCTGCGCGCCTTCGCGTCCCGACACGAAGGCGAGATGACGTCCGTCCGGCGACCACGCCGGCATCGACTCGCCCGGATCACCGGAGGTGAGCGGAGCCGGTGCACGCGAGCCGTCGGTCGGTGCGAGCCACACCTGCGACACGTAGCGGTTCCTGGTGTGGTCGACGCGGGTCACGACGAAGGCGACCAGACGTCCGTCGGGGGAGAGTGTGGGCGCGCCGGCCTGGACGAAACCGTCGAGAAGGGAGGTGGCCAGTTCGGTGAAGGGCGATGAGGGTGAGTCGGTCACGTGATCACGGTAGTTCCGATGACGTCGGACGGTCACCCGTGACCTAGTTTCGCCGCATGGCGCTCACCAAGGAATCCCTCGGCAAACTCGGACTCTGGACGTTCCAACTCGACATGCAACCGATGCGCGAAGCGCAGAAGTACGCGGCGCGCATCGAAGAACTCGGTTTTCGGTCGGTGTGGGTTCCCGAGGCGGTCGGTCGCGAACCGTTCGCCTCGTCGTCGTTGCTGTTGTCGGCGACCGAGAAGCTGGTACTGGCCACCGGTATCGCCAGCCTGCACGCTCGTTCACCCATGACCATGCAAGCCGGCTGGAAGACGGTGACCGAGGCGTTCCCCGATCGCTTCCTGCTCGGCATCGGTGTGAGTCATCAGCCAGCGGTCGAAGGTTTCCACGGTGGCACGTACGACAAGCCCCTGTCGACCATGAAGAAGTATCTCGACGCCATGGATCAGGGCTTCTTCTTCGCGGCGCAACCGAGCACTCCGCCGGCGCGGGCGTTGGCCGCACTCGGCCCGAAGATGTTGAAGCTGGCGGCCGAGCGCACTCTCGGCGCTCACCCGTACTTCGTTCCGGTCGAGCACACCTCGATCGCCCGTGAAGCACTCGGTCCCGATGCGTTGCTCGCACCCGAACAAGCCGTGGTCTTCTCGACCGATGCGACCGAGGCGCGGGCGGTGGCACGCGGCTTCATGAAGACGTACCTCGGTCTTCCCAACTACACGAACAATTTGAAGCGTCTCGGCTGGACCGAAGACGACATCTCGGGCAACGGCGGCGGTCCGACCGATCGTCTCGTCGACGCCATCGTGGCATGGGGATCGCTCGACGACATCGCGGCACGGATCGGCGACCACCTGAAGCGCGGTGCCGATCACGTGTGCGTTCAGGTGCTCTCGGCCGACCCGAGCAAGGTCACGATGAGCGAATTCGAACAACTCGCCACGTTGATTCCCTCGCTCTGACGTCGCGCCGGCGCGTCAGTCGCCGACGATCGTTCGTGACAAGAGCGTGACCAAGGTGTCACGGATCGATTGGCGCGACGAACCCCGCTTCGACATCTCGTTCTGGAACCCGAGCAAGCGTTCGATCATGGCCACGAGGGCCGCTGCAGTGGTGAAGGGATCGAGGGTGGCCGGAAGTCGACCGTTCACCACGCCGTCGCGGATCATCGCTTGAATTCCCTCGATGATCAGCAGATTGGCTTGTGAGCGCACGGCTCGAAAGTTGCGATCGCCCTCTTCGGCCTTCAGGTTGCGAATGCGCAAGACCGCCGAGTGCGTGTCCCAGTAGGTCATGTAGGCGTCGACGAAGTCGGCGGCGCGTGACGCGGCGTCGGCTCGTGACCAGACCGGGTGCAGGTGATCGACGAGAGGACGTTCGTCGTCGGTGGCCTCTTCGGCGAGAGCGAGGATCGCGGCGTCGGCGTCGTTGAAGTACTGGTAGAAGGTCGCGGCCGAGGTGCCGACTTCGCGCGTGATGTCGACGACTCGCAGATCGAGCACGCCTTGTTCTTCGAGAAGCTTGGCCGTGGCGTCGAGCAGACGTCGGCGAGTGGCCTGAGCCCGCGCGCCGATGACGCGACCATCGACCGATTTCACTTTGCTCGGCATCATCCGGCTCCGTAGACGGGCGCCGGACTCGGTGCTCGGGTGAGGAGGTCGGCCACGACGGCACCGATCTCGTTCGGTCGGTAGCGGTCGCCCTTGTCGGCGATCTCGCCGTGTTGCCAACCATCGGCCACCGAGAGTTGGCCACCAGCGATCTCGAACATGCGGCCACTCACGTCGCACGACGTGGATCCGAGCCAGACGACGAGCGGGCTCACGTTCGCCGGGTCCATGGCATCGAAGCCCGAATCGGGCTTCTTCATCATGTCGGCGAAGGCGTCCTCGGTCATGCGGCTGCGAGCCGACGGTGCGATGCCGTTGATCCGGACTCCGTATCGACCGAGTTCGGCCGCTGACACGATCGTGAACGCGGCGATACCGGCCTTGGCCGCGGAGTAGTTGCCCTGGGACACGGATCCGAAGAGCCCGGCTCCCGAGGAAGTGGTGACGATGCGAGCGTCGACCGTATCTCCGGCCTTGACCCGGGCGCGCCAGTGATCGACCGCGTGACGGACCGGACAGAACATGCCGCGCAGATGGACGCGCATCACGGCGTCCCACTCGTCGACCGACATGTTGACGATCATGCGATCGCGCACGATGCCGGCGTTGCACACGAGCGTGTCGAGACCACCGAACGTGTCGATCGCCTGACGCACCATGTTGCCGGCACCGTCCCAGTCGCTGACGTCGTCGCCGTTGACCACACCACGACCACCCATGGCTTCGATCTCGGCCACCACTTCGGCGGCCGGACCGATGTCGTGTCCTTCGCCGGCGAGCGAGGCGCCCACGTCGTTGACGATCACATTGGCACCTTCGGCCGCAAACGCCAGTGCGTGGGCGCGGCCCAGACCACGACCGGCGCCGGTCACGATCACGGTGCGTCCGGCGCAGATGCCGTCGGGATTTCGGGAGCTGGTCATGACTTTCCTCTCAGCACGTGATGCCGCCGTCCATGACGACGATCGATCCGGTCATGTAACGCCCCTCGTCGGACGCGATGAACAGGAACATGTTGGCGATTTCGTCGGGCTCGGCCTGGTCCATCGGCGTCATGATCTTCGACATCAACTTGTAGTCGGCGCCCTCGGGCAGGTTCATGAACGAGTGCACGATGTTGGTGTTGGTTCCACCCGGAGCGATGGCGTTCACACGCACGCCCTTGCCGCGGTACTCGTATGCGAGGGCCCGGGTCAGATTGACCACTCCGCCCTTGCTCGCGCAGTAAGCCGCGCTCCAGGGTGCACCCATGAGTCCCGACGTCGACGCGGTGTTGATGATGACTCCGTCGCGTCCGCTCGCCTCTTTCGACTGCAGCAGGTGGGGGAGCGAGTAGCGCGTGACATAGAAGGTTCCGTTGAGATTGACCGAGACGATGCGGTCGAACCACTCCGGGGTCTCTTCGTGACTGTGGGCGAAGTGCCCGATGCCAGCGATGTTGCACGTGACGTCGAGTCCGCCGAGAGCTTCGACCGATCGAGTGATCACCGAGTCGACCGCGACGGCGTCGGTCACGTCGAGATCGAAAGCGAAGGCGCGACCACCGGCTCGAGTGATTTCCTCGGCCGTGGCATCGGCCCCTTTGAGATCGGCGCACGCGACAGTGGCCCCCTCGGCGGCGAAGCGGAGCGCCGTCGCTCGGCCGATGCCCGAGCCGGCTCCGGTGACGAAGACACGAAGGCCGCGAGCGCGTGAGTACGACGGGGTGGTGGGCGCGGTCATTGGTTTCCTCCGTAGGTGACGCGGAGGTCTTTTTTCAGGACCTTGCCGCTCGGGTTGCGGGGCAGTGCCTCGACGACTTCGAGGCGCTCGGGAATCTTGTGGGTCGACAGGTGCGATGCCTTCAGATACGAGACCATCGAGTCGAAGTCGAGTGCGCCACCGTCCTTGACGACCACGACGGCGCAGGCGATCTCTCCACTGCGTGAGTCGGGAATACCGATGACGGCCACGTCGGCGACGGCTGGGTGGGCGAACAAGAGGTCCTCGATCTCCTTGGCCGAGATGTTCTCGCCCTTGCGGATGATGATGTCCTTCAGTCGTCCGGTGATGCTCACGAATCCGTCGCGATCGACCACTCCGAGGTCTCCGGTGCGGAACCACCCGTCCTCGTCGAAAGCATCGGCGTCGAGACTCGGGTCGAGGTATCCCTGACACACCTGTCGTCCCTTGACGCGCAGTTCACCTTCCTCGCCGGCTCCGCACACGCGGCCGTCCATCACGACGCGGATGCTCACGCCCGGACACGGGCGACCGTCGGTCGTGGCCTTCTTGTCGTCAGGATCGTCGACGTGAACCATGGTGTTGATGGGTGCCTCGGTGAGGCCCCATCCGCCGATGAGCGGAGCACCGAAGGCCTCCATCATTTCGGCGTGCAGCGTCTTGGGCTTGGGTGCGCCGCCACCGTTGAAGATGCGCACGTTCGGGAGCAGTCGTCCTCCCGACGGGAGTTGTCGCTGCGCGTTCAGATAGGTGAGCCAGAACACGGTGCCGGCTCCGGCACAGGTGCATCCGTTGTCGCCGAGCCAGGTCGGGGTCGACTTCGCATCGAACGTCTCGACCATCAGGAGTTCGACTCCGGTCTGCATGGCGTTGAAGAGCCAGATGAGGCCGCCGACGTGGGTGATCGGGAACACCACGGCCGCGCGATCGTCGGGTCCGACCTCCATGCTCCATTGCATGCCGTCGTTGGCCGCCGACATGCTGAAGTCGCTGTGCTTGGCGCCTTTCGGGTCGGCCGTGGTGCCCGACGAGTAGAAGAGCCAGCGCAGGCCGTGCAGATCGGCGCGATAGTTGGGAAGTCCGACGGCATCGGGATCGGCCTCGGGAAGGCCGGGATCGGCGACGACGATCTGCACGTCGTGGTCGAGGCCCTTCACGACCTCCTCGGCCATCGGCACGTAATCGAATCCTCGGAAGACTCCGGGAACGACGAGTACCTGGCAGTTCGACTGACGAGTGATGAAGGCGACTTCGCGGTGGCGGTAGATCGGCAGGATCGGGTTCTGGATCGCGCCGAGTCGTGACAGTGCTCCCGTGAGCACCAACGACTCGAAGCGCGACGGAAGGATCCACGACACGTTGGTGCCTTCGCGCACACCGAGTCGAGTGAGTCCGGCGGCGACACGTTCACACCAGTCCTTGTACTGAGCGAAGGTGAGCGTTCGGCCCGATTCGTCCCGCGCCATCTGCTTGTCGGGTGTGAGCAAGGCGCGTTCGCACACGAGTTGCCACAGAGTCTTGCCCTCGAGATCGAGCACACCGGTGAGTCGGGAGTTCATGTCGTCGCGTCCGCGGTCTCTCGGATCAGAAGGTGATGACCGCTCGGGCGACGGTCCCGCTCTCGAGACCTTCGACGGCGTCCTTCCAGCGGTCGACCGGGAAGGTCGCGCTCACGAGTTCGTCGAGAAGGATCTCGCCGCGTCGATACAGATCGACGATGTAGGGAATGTCTCGTTGCGGGCTGATGGTTCCGTATCGACATCCGATGATGCCGCGGTCGACCTGGGTGAGTCGTCCGTACAAGCCACGGAACTCGGCGGTCTGGCCGGCCACGCCGATCACGACGACCGTGCCTTCCCAATCGAGACATTCGAGAGCGTTGTAGGTGACCTGCGGATGAGCGACGCAATCGAATGCCCAGTCGACACCGCCGGCGTTGAAGGGTCCGCGTGGCATGTCGTCGCGGTACGGCTTGATCGCACCGACGGCGGCCACGAGGTCGTCGCGCCGACCGTCGAGGAAATGTGTCGCCCCGAACTGGCGGGCGAGTCCTTCCTTCTCGGGAACGGTGTCGACGGCGATGATGGTGGTGGCTCCTTGCACCTTCAGGGCCTGGATCGTGTTGAGTCCGACTCCACCGACGCCGAAGACGATCGCCGACTGACCGCGCTTGACGTTGGCTCGATTGAACACCGCACCCATGCCGGTGACCACACCGCAACCGACGAGAGCGGCCGAGGTGAGCGGCACGTCCTTGGGGATCTTCACGCATTGCACGTCGCGCACGATGGTGCGTTCGGTGAAGGCGCTGGTGGCGGCGAAGTTGTACACCGGCTCACCGTTCAGAGTGAAGGGTTGACTCCAGTTGCCGAGCGTCGAACGACACGCCGTCGGACGACCGTCCATGCAGCGGTCGCAGAAACCACACGCGGCGAGGGTGGCCACGATCACGTGATCACCGGGTTGCACATGAGTCACGGCGTTGCCGACGGCCGCCACCACACCGGCGGCCTCGTGACCACAGACGCCGGGCGACGGGACCGGGTAGAGCCCGTGCATGTACGAGATGTCGGAGTGGCACAGCCCGGCGGCGGCGACGTCGACCCATACTTCACGCGGTCCGGGTTCCCGCACCGTCAGGCCGTCGACCAATGAGGTCGTGGTGCCGTCGTACACGATGCCTTTCATGACTTCCCCCTGCTCGCCGACCGATCCCTGGCGACTCTAGTCCGTGGTCGGCGGAAATCTGACGGCCAGTCAGATCGGGTCGGTCCGATCCTCGGCGGCGCGACGGCGCAATTCGAACTTCAGCACCTTGCCACTGGCGTTGGTGGGGAGTCGGTCGACCACCACGACTCGCCGGGGCACCTTGTAATTGGCCATCTCGCCACGGGCCCATGTCACGACGTCGTCACCGTCGATCGTGCGACCCGACCGTGGGACGACGAACGCCCAACCGACTTCTCCGAGTCGTTCGTCGGGTACGCCGACCACGGCCGCCATGGCGATCGACGGATGTCGCAGCAGCGAATTCTCGATCTCGGCGGGATACGCGTTGAATCCGCCCACGATGAACATGTCCTTCTTGCGATCGGTGATGGCCACGTTGCCCGATTCGTCGATCACGCCGATGTCGCCGGTGTGCAGCCATCCTTGGGCATCGATCGTCTCGGCGGTCGCAACCGGATCCTCGAAGTAACCGGGCATGACGTTGTAACCGCGGCACACGATCTCCCCGGGAGTGCCCGGTGGCGCGTCGTGACCGTCGTCGTCGACGATTCGCACCTCGACACCGGGAATGGCTCGTCCACTCGTGGTCGCAATGACGTGCGCATCGTCGTCGCGTCGGCACATGGTGACCACGCCGGTCGACTCGGTGAGTCCGTACGCCGTGAGGACGGTGCGGAACGTGAGCTCACGCCGCATCCGCTCGATCATGGTGACCGGCACGGCGGCCGCTCCCGTGACCGCGGTGCGCAGCGACGACAGGTCGTGTTCGTCGCGATTCGGATGATCGAGGATGCTCAGGTAGAGCGTCGGCGGACCGGGCAGGACCGTGATGCGCTCGTCGGCGACCATCCGCAGAACAGTGGGCACGTCGAAGATCGCCACGGGAAGGATCGTGGACCCCGTGAGCACTCCGGACAAGAACCCGGCCTTGTAGCCGAAGGTGTGGAAGAAGGGATTGACCACGAGATAACGATCACCGGTCGTGAGGCCGACGACGTCGGACCACGTGGTGAACACTGCACACGTCTGTCCGTGACGCGACATCACACCCTTGGGTCGGCCGGTCGTCCCCGACGTGAAGATGATGTCGCACAAGTCGTCTTCGCTCACGGCGTCGGCACGACGATCGATCACGTCGTCGACGTCGTGACTCACGAAGTCGTGCCATGCGATGCCGTCATCGGGCACCGATCCCGAGACCACCACTCTCGCGACCAGATCGGGCAGATCGAAGTCGCGTAGTAGCGCGCAGTAATCGGTGTCGAGGAAGTCGTTGGCCACGATCAGGAACCGGGCGCGACTGCGGGTGAGCAAGTCGGCCGCCTCGTGACCCTTGAAGCGGGTGTTCACCGGAACGAGCACTCCACCCACGTACTGCGCACCCAGAGCGGCGATCATCCATTCGGCCGAATTCGGCGCCCAGATCGCGACTCGGTCACCGTGACGCAGTCCGGACGAGACGAAGGCCGACGCAGCACGCCGCACGTCGAGATGCAGTCGATCGAAGGTCCAGCGACGTTCGCCGTCGACCAATGCCTCGAGCTGACCGTGGTTGGCGGCCGCCCTCCGCACGACGTGCGGAATGGTGTTCACACTCAGGAGAGGTGGGTGATGCCGAGCATCTTGATGGCGTTGCCGCGCATCACCTTGTA
>JBEDFW010000202.1:0-19079 GCA_041174985.1 Actinomycetota bacterium
TGCGCCCCGACAGCCCGATCTTCGAGATGGCTCGCGAGTTGTTGCCAGCCGATGGTGGCAGCGTGATCGACATCGGCTGCGGGGGAGGGCGATCGTCCGTTCCCCTCGCGCCACGGGCCACACACATCACCGGGGTCGACGAGAACCCCAAGATGCTGGAGCGTTTCGCCGACGCCGCGGGTGCCGCCGGTTGCTCCCATCGTGAGATTCGGGGCCGATGGCCCGACGTCGCGATCGACGCTGAACTGGCCGGCACACCGATCGAACCGCACGACGTTGCCGTGTGCCATCACGTGTTCTACAACGTGCCCGATCTCGAACCGTTCGTGGTCGCCCTCACCAGCATCGCACGGCTCGGTGTGGTGGCGGTGTTGCCGCGTCATCATCCGCAGTCGGCCTGGAACGAGGGCTGGTTGCACTTCTGGAACCTGAAGCGCCCCGACGGTCCGACGGCCGACGACGCCGTTGCCGTTCTGCGTGCGCTCGGCATCGAACCCGAAGTCGTGGTCGTGCCACGCCCGCCGATGTCACGATTCGCCGACGACCCGGCGGCATTGGTCGATTCGGCTCGTTTGCGTCTGTGTCTGCATCGTGACCGCAACGCCGAGATCGAGGCGTGGTTACGCGATCATCCGCCGGCGTTCATGAGTGACGTGGTGGTTCTGCGTTGGCCCGGAGGTCTTTCGTAGCGCCACGTCGTTGTCCGTCGTAGATGCCCTGTTCCGAGGACACGGAGTACGCGATCACGCAGACGACGGCTGCTGGTACGGCGAGCCCCCCACCGAAGAGCTCGACGGCGAGCACGGTGCAGGCGATCGGTGTGTTGGCCGCCGCGCCGAACACTGCGGCCAGTGTCGCCGCCGCGACCAGAGTGGGGTCGAGGCCGAGTGGTGCGGCCAGAACTGATCCGAGCGTGGCCCCCACGACGAAGAGCGGTGTCACTTCTCCGCCGGGAATTCCCGAACCGAGAGCGATCACGGTGAAGAGAATCTTCAAAAAAGGTTCGAACCAGTCGGCGGTGTCGCCAGCGAGAGCACTTTCGACGAGTGGGAGCGACAGGCCGAGGTAATCGCGACCGAAGAGACCCATGAGGGCGAGAGTGGCCACCGCCCCGATCACTGGGCGGGCCGGAACCCAGCTCACAAGTGAGCGCGTCGCTTGCTTCACGGCGTGGAGAGACGACACGAAGAGTCGGGCCGCGAGACCGGCGATCACTCCCACGAGGACGAGTCGAAGCGTGATCCAGGCGTCGAGGTCGACCGGAAGCACGACGAGGGGTGTGGAACGCCCGAGACCTTCGACGACGTAGTCGGCGGTGATCGATGCAGCCAGTGCGGGTGCGAGCGCCTCGTAACGCACCCGACCCGTGCGTTGTACTTCGAGAGCGAAGATCGCGCCGGCGAAGGGAACACCGAACGCCCCACCGAACGCGCCGGCCATCGCGGCGACGAGCACGAGACGCATGTCGTGAGCGGAGAGCCGGAACGGACGCAGAAGAGTGGAAGCCAGTGACCCACCGATCTGCAGAGCGGCTCCCTCGCGACCGACCGAAGCACCGGTGAGTTGAGCGACGTACGTCGCGCCGAAGATCATCGGGGCCATACGCGCTGGTACCCGTGGAGTTCGCTCGACGTCGTCGGTCGACTCGGGCACCAGGGATTCGGTGATCACGAGAGACGTACCGCGGTTCGCTTCGGCACCGAGGTAGTGGTACACCGCGCCAAGTGCGGCGGCGGCCACGGGAAGGAGCCACACCAACCACTCGCGGTCGAGCCGGGTGTCGGTCGCCGAATCGAGTGCTTCGAAGAGAGCCCATGAGCCAACTCCCGACACCGCTCCGACGACGGCGGCGAGGATCATCACACCGACGAGATGGAGGGGAGTGCGCAGGGCTCGAAGCACCCGATGTACGCTATCCACCAGGCGGTTCTCACCTGGTTCTTACGTGGGTGGGGCAGACTGAGGACGTGAATTCGTCGGCTCATGTCCTCGTCGTCGACGACGACCGTGCCGTCCGTGAGTCACTCGTGCGCGCTCTCGACCTCGAGGGCTATCGCGTGCAGTCGGCTTCCGATGGCGCGAAGGCTCTCGATGCGATCAAGAGTGATCAACCCGACGTGATCGTGCTCGACGTGATGATGCCGGCCGTCGACGGATTGACCGTCTGTCGCGTGCTACGTGCCGAGAAGAACCGCGTGCCGATCCTCATGCTCACGGCCCGCACCGAGACGAGCGACCGCGTGCAGGGGCTCGATGCCGGCGCCGACGACTACCTACCCAAGCCCTTCGCCCTCGAAGAACTATTGGCCCGATTGCGTGCGCTGTTGCGACGTACTGCGCTCGACGCGTCCGACGAACCGAACGAGATGTTGACCCTCGACACGCTCCGGATCGATCCGGCGGCGCGCCGGGTGTGGCGAGGTGAGCACGAGATCGACCTGTCGAAGACCGAATTCGAATTGCTCGAGCTCCTGGTTCGCAACACCGGGATCGTCCTCGAGCATTCGACGATCTACGACCGCATCTGGGGCTACGACTTCGGGCCCGACTCGAAGAACCTGGCGGTCTACATCGGCTACATCCGTCGCAAAGTCGACCTCGACGGCGAGAAGCGTCTGATCCACACGGTGCGGGGCATCGGTTACACGGCGAGGGTGTCGTGAGTCTGCGCTGGAAAGTTGCCGCTCTGTTGGCCGTGATCGTGTCGATCGGCGTGGCCGCGGTGAGTTACATCACTTACCGCACCACCGACACGCGCCTCATGGAGGAGGTCGATCGATCGCTGGTGCAAGCCACCGAACGTTTCCTGCAACGACCCAATGCGAATCGACCCTTCCGCCCGGGTAACACCGTCATCAACATTCCCGAGCGCCCGCTCGGTATCGAGCAGTTCGTCGTGCAGGTCTCCGATCGTTCGGGTGAGGTCCTCGCGTCCACCGAAGGCGTCTCGCTCCCCAAGACGTCGGTCGACGTGAACGACCTCGGCGAGACCCGACCGTCGTTCGAGAGCGTGACGACGGCCGAAGGTGTCGACTATCGAGTGCGTACCGTCGCCGTGGCGCTCGGAGTGGTGCAACTCGGCCGCGACCTGACCGAGACCAACAGCGTGTTGGCTGATCTGCGGGCGCGCATGTTGATCATCGCGATCGCCGTGGCCGCCGTGGCGGCACTGGTGGGTTGGCTCACCGTCTCGGGAGTGACGCGTCGTCTGCGTCGACTCTCGACCGCGGTCGAAGAAGTCGCGACGTCGGGTCGATTCGACGTGGAGGCTCCGCAGTCGGGACGTGACGAAGCGGGACGACTCGGACGCACCTTCGCCGACATGCTCGGAGCGCTTTCACGGTCGCGTGAGCAGCAGCAGCGGCTCGTGCAGGACGCCGGCCACGAATTGCGCACTCCGCTCACGAGCCTGCGAACGAATCTCGACGTACTCCGCAAGCACACCGACATCGACGCAGAAACACGTGCGCAGATCGTGTCCGACATCGACCGTGACGTGAGCGATCTGCAGGCGCTCGTGGAAGAAGTCGTGTCGCTCGCCGCTGATCAGTACACCGACGAGTTGCCCCAACCGATCGTCCTGCGTGAACACGTGACACCGCTCGTCGAGCGAGCCACCCGTCGCAGTGGTCGAGAGATCCACCTCGTCGCGGACGAGTCGGTCTGTCTCGTACGTCCTCAATTGTTCGAGCGGGCGGTGTCGAATCTTCTCGACAACGCCGTCAAGTTCGACACGTCGGGTGGAACGATCGACATCGACGTCACGCGGGGAACGGTCACCGTCGCCGATCGCGGACCGGGTATCGAGGACGGACAAGAGAACGTGATCTTCGAGCGATTCCATCGTGCGACGTCGGCCCGTTCGCTGCCGGGCTCCGGACTCGGATTGTCGATCGTGGCCGACGTGGCGTCCTCGCACGGCGGCAAGGTGTTCGCCCGTCGACGCACCGGTGGTGGCGCCGAAGTCGGCTTCACGTTGCCGATCGCTCGTTCCTGAAACTGGCGTCATCCTTGTCCTGACAACTTGACGATCGTCTCGTTCTCAACCGTCGTCTGAAGTTCACCTGCCATTCGTTCTCTTCCGACTCACTGTTCAGGTGCGTCATTTACGTTCACCTCGTTACGTGAACAACGTGGTCGAGTGACCACTCATCAGGAGGAAGAATGCGCAATTCGAAAACTTCTCGCCGCTGGACGGCGCTGACGATCGGTCTGGCATCGATCACCATGGTCGCCGCTTGTGGTGGTGACGACAGCAGTTCGTCCGACACCCCGGCACCGGCCACGGCCGCCCCAGCTGGTGGCGACACGACGGCCGCTCCCGAGACCACGGCCGCCGACCCCCGCGCCGATTGGCCCGAGAAGTTGATCCTCGGCGCCGTTCCTTCCGAGGAGAGCACCGCCCTCGAGGAGAGCTACAGCAAGCTCATCCAGGTTCTCGAAGAAGAGCTTGGGATCGAAGTGGAATTCTTCCAGGCCACCGATTACGCCGGCATCATCGAGGCGCAGATCGCCGGCAAGGTCGACATCGCCCAGTACGGCCCGTTCGCTTACGTCATTGCCAAGAACAACGGTGCCGACATCTCCCCGATCGGTGCAATCGTGGATGGTCCGGACGAAGAGCCGGGTTATCAGAGCTACGGCATCGTGAAGACCGGCAGTGACATCACCGATCTCGAAGGATTCCGCGGCAAGAAGGTCTGCTTCGTCGATCCGGGTTCCACCTCGGGCTACCTGTACCCCTCTGCTGGCCTCCTCGAGCTCGGTATCGACCCGGAAGCCGACGTGACGCCGGTCTTCGCCGGTGGCCACGATGCCTCGGTCATTTCGGTCAACAACGGTGACTGCGACGCCGGCTTCGCATTCGACGCCATGGTCGACTCGGTCCTCATCGAGGCCGGAGACATCGCCGAAGGCGACATCACCACGGTCTGGAAGTCGGAAGTGATCGCCGGTTCGCCGCTCGCCATGCAGAACGGACTTCCGGAATCGCTGAAGGCCGAGATCATCCGCCTCGTGCTCGAGGTGGCCAACCGTGATCAGCTTCTGGCCGACGGCCGCTGCACCAGCGCTGATGACTGCGGTTTGACCGACGAGAATGCGTGGGGCTGGATCGTCGTCGAAGATTCTTTCTACGACGGCGTGCGCGCCGTCTGTGAGGCCACCAAGTCCGCCAAGTGCGAGGGCTGACCAACTCATGACACAGCCACTTCCCGACAACGTCGTCCAGGTTTCCGGACTGTCCAAGAAGTTTCCCAACGGTCCACTGGCTCTCGACCACGTGAGCCTGACGGTTCCGAAAGGCCAGCTCCTGTCGCTGATCGGATTGTCGGGAAGTGGAAAGTCGACCCTTCTCCGACACCTCAACGGATTGATCCCACCCACCACGGGCTCCGTCGAAGTGTTGGGAACAGACGTCGTGGCGGCGGGCCGCCGTGAACTTCGGGCCCTCCGTCGCGACGTCGGATTCGTTTTCCAGTCCTTTGGGCTCGTGGGGCGACTCACAGCACTGGAAAACGTCCTGTCGGGGGCACTCGGGCGACTTCACGGTCCGCGCTTCGGGACACTGATGTATCCCAGGGCGTTGCGCCGTGAAGCGCTCGAGAACCTCGACCGCGTGGGCTTGGGTGACCGAGCCTTTCAGCGTGCCGACACCTTGTCGGGCGGTCAGCAACAGCGAGTGGCAATCGCGCGAACTCTGATGCAGCGCCCGCGCCTTCTTCTCGCCGATGAGCCGGTCGCGTCGCTCGACCCCGAGTCGTCGGCTCAGGTCATGGATGTTCTCTTCCGCATCGTGGTCGAGGATCAACTCACCGTGATCTGCACACTTCACCAGGTCGAGCTGGCCCTCGGTTGGGCGCAGCGAATCGTCGGTCTTCGGGACGGTCAGGTGGTACTCGATCGAGCCGTCGACAATCTCGATCAGGATGCGGTGATGGACGTGTATCGCCGCGTCGAGCCGGGTCAATCAGCGATGTCAGGTGCGCTCCTGACCCCGAGCACGACTCCTCGCGTGGCATGAAGCCTCCGGAGGTTCTCTTCAAGCCCTCGGGCCTCGGATCCCGCATTCCCTCGGATCCGGTTCACGCCGATGATCGCCTGAAGCGCAAACTCACCGGTGACCGGCTCGTCATGCGAGTCGTCCTGGTCGTGTTCGTCGGAGCCGTCATCTGGGCGTGGCGACACATCGAGATGAGTTTCTCCGGACTGATCGCTGGTTTCGGAGACGTTCAGAACCTTCTGGGTCGCATGTTGCCTCCTCGCTTCTCCGATCTCGACGACGCCATTCGGCTCGGTTTCGAGACACTGTGGATGGCGGTCATCGGGACGACGATCGCCGTGATCCTTTCGTTTCCCATCGCTCTCGGTGCGGCTCGGAACACCACGCCTCATCCGGCGGTGATGGCCATCTGTCGTGGCATCATCGTTCTCAGTCGGGCCGTCCCCGATCTGATCTTCGCGGCCATTTTCGTTCGGGCCATCGGCATCGGAGTTCTTCCCGGAGTCATCGCGCTCGGACTGCACTCGATCGGCATGGTCGGGAAACTGTTCGCCGATGCCATCGAACAGACCGACAAGACCCCCCGTGAAGCGGTCACTTCGGTCGGTGCCTCGAAGTGGCAGGCCATCACCACCTCGGTGATCCCCCAGGCGATGCCGTCGTTCATCTCGACCATTCTGTATCGACTTGACATCAACCTTCGCTCGTCGTCGGTTCTCGGCATCGTGGGTGCCGGAGGAATCGGGTTCCTCATGCAGGCGAATCTTCGTTCTCTGCAGTACGACGAGGCGCTCGGAGTCGTGACCGTGATCTTCGTGCTCATCACGATCATGGAATTCTTCTCGGCTGCGGTGCGCGCCACCTTGCTCGGTGGAGACCGAACTCTCGTCGGACGCTCGGCCCCCCGACTCAGCTTGGGTGCGAAATTGTTCGCTCGATTCTCCTCTCGTAGCAAGTCGAACGACGTCGGAGTTCGGCCCTTCAATCACGAGACCGTTCGCCCACCGTGGGTGGGAGATCTTCGGATGAAGACGATCTACGGCATGGCTTTCGTGGCGCTGATCATCATCGCGTTCCGATCGGTGTCTCTGAACCCGGGCGAACTCTTCGGCGCCCTTCCGGACGTCTGGCGGGTCATCACGCGCCTCTTCCCACCCGACTTCACAACCGCTCGTTCGTCGATCATCGACGGCATGATCGAATCGGTTGCCGCGGCTCTGGTGGCGACCTTCATGGGCGCTCTGCTCTCCGTTCCACTCGGATTCATGGCAGCCCGGAACGTGGCGTTCAATCGTTTCGTGTACGGAGTGTCACGACTCTTCCTGGTACTGGTTCGGGGAATCCCCGAGTTGATCATCGCCGTGATCTTCATCGCTGCCATCGGACTCGGACCGGTACCGGGAACCCTCGCGCTGGCCTTTGGCACCTCGGGATTCCTGGCCAAATTGATCGCCGATGCCGTGGAAGAGATCAACCCCACGCCTCGTGAGGCAACTTTCGCAGTCGGAGCGACCAAGACGCAGGAGATCGCGACCTCGGTGGTTCCGCAAGCCATGCCTGCGATCGTCAGCAATTTGCTCTACGCGCTCGACATCAACCTGCGTACATCGACCATTCTCGGAATCGTGGGCGGAGGAGGAATCGGGTTCATCTTGTTCAATGCCCTTCGAGTGCTCGAACTGCAGACGGTAGGGGCGGTCCTGATCACGATCTTCGGAGTGGTGTACTCGATCGAACTTCTCTCGGGCTGGGTGCGAAAGAAGATCTTGTAGAGAGCCGAATGGCTCAGGCGATCAGCGAGCGAATCTCATCGGCCAACGGTCGAGAGGCGGCGACGATGCCACTCCAACGCTTCGACATGTCGGTGTCGAATTCCAGAGGTCGGTCGAAGGCATCGACGACGACACCACCGGCGTGTTCGACGAACGGAACCAACGGCAAGAGATCGACGAGTCGATGGACGTCTCCGCCCGCATCGACGAAGGCGTCCACGGCGCCGATCGCCACGAGAGAACCTTCGATCACCGAGCTACCCATCACCCGTAGGCGTTCGGTGGGCTCGACGATTCGATTCCAGGCCGCCCTCGTCTCGGGACGAGGGCGCAACATGGCGATCGAAGCCCCCTTCAACTCGGTACGACCAGAGGTCGTCAGCGGCTCGGAAACTTCGAATCCCCACTTGGTGCGGTGTGCACTCATCGAACGCTGAGAGTCGAGCCATGTGATGTGAGCGTCGGTGATTCGACCACCGATCACGATCGCTCCGGCGAATGCGCAGGACGGTACGCCAGCCACGGCATTCGCCGTGCCATCGACTGGATCCATGACGAGAGTGACAGCAGAGCCATTGTCGACCCAGCCGATCTCCTCCGAGAGAATGTTGATTCCGTACGGCTCGACGGCTGCGATGACTGCCTCGTCGACGATCTGATCGAGGAACATCGTCGGAGTCCCATCACCCCCGACGCCGATGATCGCCGCCAGCTCCGACCGTGACTTGGTGAGCTTGGCCGTGAGATAGGCCGCTTGGGCAGCAGCGGCGGCCGCGACCAGAGCCGGGTGAAGGTCGTTGATCGGACGTGACCGACTCACGCCGGGACCGCCATCAACTCGTCGGCGTCGGCGATCATCTCGTCACCCCTGAGCACATGACGAACGACGGCCAGCGGCCCGTCGAATTCGGCGATCACCAGATCGGCACGCTGGCCGGTCACGATCGAACCGCGGTCGGTCAGACCGACGGTCGCTGCCGGGCCCGAGGTCACGAGGGTAACCGCCGTGGGAAGATCGCAGACGCTCTCGTGCACCAGAACTGCGACCGCGCCGAGCATGGTCGAGGGGAGGTAGTCACTCGCCAGGCCATCGCACAGGCGTTCGGAGATCAGATCCCGCGCACTCACGTTTCCACTATGACTCCGACCACGCATCACGTTCGGTGCACCGCACACCGTGCGAAGACCGAGTTCCTTGGCCCGCTGGGCGGCTTCGAAGGTCGTGGGGAATTCGGCGATCGATGCGTTCCATGTCTTGGCTTGATCGGATTCCTCGATCGTGGCCGGGTCGTGGGCCATGAGGCGGATTTCGCCTCGTGTCGCCCGTTCGACGAGCCAGGTGAGAGCCAGTTCCCGGTTGGCGAGGAGTGAATCGCGCTCGGCGATCAACTGATCGACTCGCGCTCGGGCATCGCTCTCGCTCAAACCCTGCGTCCCGATGATGTACCTCTCGAAGGCCGTGCGGTCGGTGTACTGCCCCTGACCGGGTGTGTGATCTTCGAACGACACGAGGGGAAGAGTGCCATCGTCCGCTCGACGGGGGAGTCGGTCGACGAGACAACGAAAGCCATCGGGGTCACGTGCATCGAGTCGGTACAGGATCCGATGGTCGACCAGGGCCCTTCCCGACGCTCGGTACGATTCGAGCTCATCTGTCCACTCGTTGGCCAGCACCATGCTGCGGTGGTACTTCTCGTCCTCTTCGAACCCGATGCCGTGGAACATGGTGGTGATGCCGGCGGCACGCACCCGCCCTTCGAATGATCGCACCGTGAATCGCGCACCGAGATCGACCCCGGGTCGAGGGAAGCGCTCACGTTCGAGCCCGTCACTGTGAGTGTCGACCAGGCCCGGGATGCACAGAGCGCCCCGGGCGTCGATCACATTTGGTTCGAAGGCGACCGACGGTCGAGCGTCGTCGATTTCGACGATGAGACCGTCCTCGCAGACGATCGTTGCATCCGAGAGAACTTGTGTGGGCAACACTGCGGTTGCGTTCGTGACGACCAGACGGCTCATACACGGGCTCCTTGGGTGAGAACTTCGAGGACCAGGTCGGGATTGCCACTCATTTCCACGCGACCATTGCGCATGAGAACGATGCGGCTCGCCAAACGCTCCATGGCCTCGATGTCGTGGAAGACGGCGAGAACGGCGACACCTTGTGAAGTGAGGTCGCCGATGAGTTCGAGGGCTGCTTCTCGATTGGCCGGGTCGAGGGCTGACACCGGCTCGTCGAGAAGCAGAAGTTGGGGTGATGAAATGGTGCCAGCAGCGAGGTTGATGCGCTGCTTTTCTCCACCCGAAAGCACTGAGGCGTGAACGTCCCAGAGCTTCTCCTCGATGTTGAGTCTCTTCAACGAGACAGCAGCGGCATCACGAGCCGTTGCTCGATCCATTCCGCGCGACACACCTGCCCGAGTCACGATGTCGAGCGGTCCGCGGCGAGGCTCGGCGCGGAGGAACTGCGACACGTAGCCGATGTCGCGCCCACGTAGGTGTGCCATTTCCTGGTCCGAGAGGGAAGGAAGGTCAACTTCGGCACCTGAACGCAAACGCAGTACCACCGAACCAGAAGTCGGCTCGTAGGTGCGGTAGATGCACTTGAGCAGTGACGACTTACCGGCACCACTGGAGCCGGCAAGGGCCACGTGCTCTCCGGGAAGAATGTCGAGATCGACTCCTCGAAGTGCCTCCACTCGACGACCGTCGATGGTGTGGAGCACGAAGTCCTTGGTGAGACCGCGACAAGAAAGAATGTGTTCGTGAGTGCTCATGCGCGTGCTGCTCCGACGAGACGTTGGCTGTACGGATGGTGGGGGTCTTCCAGCAATCGATCCGTCAGACCGGCTTCGACGATGCGACCGTGATTCATGACCACGCAACGTGTCGTCAGCATCTCGATCACGGCGAAATCGTGGGACACGACGACGGCCGCCACTCCGGTCTCCTCCAGCAAGTTGCGAATGAGGTCGAGAACGCCAGCGGCAACCGAGGCATCGAGTCCGGTTGTCGGCTCGTCGAGCAACACGACCGGTGGCTCGTTGGCCAGAGCCTTGGCCAATTGCACTCGTTGGCGCATGCCGCCCGAGAACGTGCCGACCAGATCGTCCATACGGGATAGCGGCACCTCGGTGCGTTCGAGTAGTTCGGCGGCCCGATCACGGATCCGACCGAAGTGGCGCCACCCAGCTGCGGTCAGCGCCTCGGCGATGTTCCCACCGGCCGTCACGTTCAGACGAAGACCCTCGGCGGGATCCTGGTACACGACCGCCAGATCGGCGACACGCAGTCGACGGCGCGATGACGGGTCGAGGTCGAGCACGTTCGTGCGACCATTGTCGACCGACCGCAAGTACACCTCGCCGGCCGTGGAGGATTGATCGCCAGCGATGCAACGCATCACCGTCGACTTGCCGGAACCTGATTCACCGATCACACCGAGCGCTTCCCCGGGCGCGACCTCGAAGCCGACGTCCCACGCAGCGACGATCGATCCGGTGAGGGCGCTCTTGGCCGTGCCGATGTCGGGCCCAGTGTCTTCGAGAGCCCGTAAATCGGTGATGCCATGAATCTTCCCGAGCGACGCGACCTTGAGCGCCCAATCGTTGTTCACGGTTCGACTCCATTCGACGGATGTTGACGTTGCCGATTCCGACGGCACCAATCGCTGTCGCTACACACCCAGTGCCCGCCACCTTCGGCAGCAGTAGCCGGTACTTCGACGAGAAACGACTCGGAGCTGCCGCAACTGCGACACTGGGCGCCGGGTGTGATCTCGACTTCGAACGGCACGTCCTCGAAAGTGAGTGGCTCGACATCGGTGTGCGGCGGCACCGCGTAGATGCGCTTCTCGCGACCCGCTCCGAACAACGACAGAAATCGCGATTGATGGAGTCGTGGTACGTCCCATCGGGGAATGGGCGTCGTGGCGATCACGTAGCGACCGTTGACGAGGCACGGGTAACCGGTGGTTCGGGTGATCACGCCGTTACGAACCTTGTCCTCGTACAGACTCACCCACATGCGTGCGTAGTCCGCTTCGGCGTGCATGCGAGCGAGTTCTCGCATGTCTCGTTCGACCCCGCGAAGTGGTTCGGGAACCGGCACCTGGAGGATCAGTGTGTGTCGCTCGTCCAGCGGGTCTTCAGGAATCCGATGGCGAGTCTGGATGAGTGTGCTGTCCTCGGGTGTCGTCGACTCGGGAATTCCGGTCGACGAAACGATGAGTCGTCGTAGGTTCACGGCGTTGACGCCCTCGTCGTCACCTTGGTCGATGACCTTGACGACGTCATCGGGGCCGACAACGGCGAGAGAGATCTGCAGACCCCCCGAACCCCAGCCGCGTGCAACGGGCATTTCGCGTGAGCCGAAGGGAACTTGATAACCCGGGACTGCCACCGCTGTGAGAATCGCCCGGCGAATTTCGCGTTTGGAGTATTCGTCGAGAAGTCCGAAGTTCACATCGAGGTCAGCGGGCGAAGCATCGTCGACCGGCGCCGAACGGTCGATCACCTGTTGGAGGAGAGGGGTGCTCATGAGTGCTCCTGATGCTGACGAATGGCCGCTTTGCGTTCCATCATCGAACGGAAGGTCACGTAGTGGGGGAGCTTCAAGTGCTCGAGGAATCCACTCGCGTCGAGGCCGTCGGTCGTGAGCAGGATCGACTGCTCGAGAAAGCTCCGGCCGCGGTCGCGCTCGCAAGCTATGTCGAGATTCGCCATCGCAATGGCCTTCTTCTCGTTGTGTCCGAAGCAGAGGCCGTAACCGACATCGAAGCGACCACGATCCTCGTCGATTCCGTTCAGGTCCTCGATGGCCTCGACCTCGGTCACGCGAACTTCACCGATCGAGATCTCGTGGCCGGTGAGTGGATGAACGACCGTCACGGGAAGTCGACCGTGGCGCACTTCGCCGAGGGTGATCTCATGGAGATAGCCGTCAGGTCCGAGAATGTTGCGATACCAGACATTGACCAATGCACCGGTCTCGGCCCGTGCCATGGTGGCCAATCGTGCCGAACGACTCGCCGGCGGTCGGGCTGGATGCCGTGTGATGTCGAATGGTTCTGGATCGTCGACTCGACGTCGGTCGACGACTGCGTCGAGATCTCGAAGCAGGTCGAGCAATCGCCGGGGACGGCGATCTCCTTCCCGATCGGAGTCGTCGCCGAAGCCGTTCGTCGTGGTGGCACTCTCCTCGAGGAAGGCCGCCATCTTCTCGGCTGTCGTGCGCTGGGTGGTTTCGTCGTTGGTGTCGAGCAAACGACCCGTGTAATCGGTGGTGCGACCCAGTAACTGCGGACCGGGTGGATTACGGAAGGCCGGCACGATGCGACGCAACACGACGAGATCGTCGACGTCGACAGGGGTGGTGTAGGCCAGACGAGGCAAGGTCGACCGATAGGAGCGGAGCAGATGGGCTGCCTCGATCGGATCACCCTCGGCTTGGCGAAGGGCCGACGCAGCCAGGTGCTCGTCCCACAATCCGCCCTCGCCCATGACCCGGTCGACGGCGAGCCTCAATTTCTCGATCATCTGCTTCGACTCGAGCCACGGGCTGTCACCCAGGACTCGTTCGCGAGCCACCAGTCGTTCGGCGGCTTCGATGGCCTTGAGACCACCACGGGCTGCTGCGTATCCCATTCAGATCCTTTCTCGACGTGGCCACGAAGCCACGATCTCGACACGCGTCGAACGTGGAACTCCGGCAACGCGTCCGTCGTCAGTGGTGAACCAGACATCCACACCAGCTGGAAACTTGGTTCGCATGGAGTTCCAGAGCTCGACGTCCGATTCGGTGAGACCGTCGACGCACAAGACCCGTTCACCATCGATTCCGGGGCCACTCAAGACGAGTTGCACTCCGCCTCGATCACTCGCTCCGTGCGCTCGTAGGTCGAGGGTCCCGATCACGATTCGTGCCGCTGATTCGGGCGAGAAGGCCGAGCCAGGATCGGCAAGAGAGATGATCGAACCGATCTGCTCGGATGCATCCTGCGGTATCGCGATCAAGTCGGCATCCTCGACTCGTGAGATTCGAGCCCCAGTTGCACTGGCGAGCGCTTCTTCCCAGACGAAGCTCGGTGTGTCGACGATGTGAACCCGCGTCTCGACATCGGCCAGAACGAGGACCGGAGCCAGAGCACTCGGGACACGCGAGACGACGGCGTGGTTCAGGGTGAGGATCGAACCCGGACGAGCGAACGAGTCGAGAATCGTCTTGAAGACCGATTGGGATTCGAGAGGGTCGAGCCGGCAAGCGGCGACTTTGCCCGGTAGACGTCGGGACTCGAAATTTATGGTCGATGTCATCTCAGTCGAGCTCCTCGAAGGAGACCGCCGTGGCCCGAAGTTCGTCCCATTCGCGTCGTTCGTCGGCCGCCAGGTGGGACGCAGTGATCTCGCACAGTGAGTGGACGTCGTTGGCGAACACGGCGTCGTGCTCTGCACATGCATCGAGGAGTGCGGCCGCGAGTGCGGTCTCTCGGTCGGCACCGGTTCGCATGGCCCACCCCCGCGAGCCGGCGACGGCGACCTCGGCGCGGGTCACGACGACTTCGCCGAGGTGGAAACGCTCCTTGCACACGGGCTCGCGCACCTGCATCATCACCATTCCGACTTCCGGAGGGTTGATGATGTCCAATTCCTCGGCAACGTTCCGATGAGAGAGGAAAGTCTCGGCCAGAAGTCGCACCTGATCGGCATCGGCTCGCGCGAGCAATTCGGTTCGTCGGTTTCGGTCCATGCTCATGCACTCCTCGAATCGATGTGGTGTTGCGGGGAATCGAATTGGTAGGCGTCGTCGGGTTCGTCGGCCTGGTCGAAGTGAACGCTGACTGCGATCCGGTCGGTCCGGATCCAGGACTCTCCGAGTTCGACGACCGTTCCGGTGATGGCGTCGACGTTCACGCTCTGGAGTCGCCAGGCGGGCTCACGTGATTCGATGATCCGGGCGACATGATCGGGAGGAGTGTCGATCGAAACATTGATCGTGCGGCGAGTCAGACGAATGCCGTAGAGCGAGAACAGGATTCGCCAGATCGAAGAGATGTCGTCGAGGTGTCGTCGTAGTCCGGGAGCGATCGAGCACGACACCTTGCTCACGCCGAATCCGACGATCTCGGAGTCGATTTCCATGGTGCGGCCGACGACACAGAGTCTTTGTGGGGCGTGGTCGCCGAACAGGGCCACCTCGGGGAGAGAGGGTTCGACCTCGGAAACCGTGACGACGCGAAGAGTCGCCTCGTGACCCGAGAGGGCGATCGTGCGACTGGCACTGGGTGGGAATTTCGATCCGATGGGGTACGGGATCCGTTCGTTCACGTAGGTTCCCGATCCCTTGACTCGGCGAACGACGAACCGTCGCTCGAGTTCCTGCAGGGCGGCACGGGCCGTCGGGCGACTCACCGAAAATTCTCGAACCACCTCGTTTTCCGAGGGGACCTTGTCACCGACGTCGAGTCGCCGAATTCGGCCCTCCAACTCGTTCGCGACGGAGATGTAGGTCTCGGACACGACCCGATCGTGAACCACTCGAGTTGACGTGACAACTCGTTCAGGTGAACGACCAGCCAACTGTCGACGAAGACTCGGAAACCTGTCGTCGCACCAGTTGGACGTCGATTCTTCGACCGATCGACGTCATCTGATGTTCACCTCCCTGGGTTACGTTGCTGTCATGACCACTGAGATGCAGACGGCCCGCCGATTTCGAGACGCCGAAGAGATCATTGAGCATTTGAGGGGACTCGGCGAACTCGGGTCGGTCGAAGCGAACGGATTCTCCGAGCTCGACCACGGACTCCAGACGGCCGCAATCCTGCGCAACGTCGCCCCTGATGACGTCGAGCTCCAGATCGCCGGCCTGATTCATGATTTGGCTCATCCGTGGGACGGGCCGGGTCAACCACGCCATGCGTCGATGGGAGCAATTGCCGTCCGAGGTGTCCTCGGTGATCGTGTGGCCGACCTGATCCTGTCGCACGTTCCTGCCAAGCGGTACTTGGTGGCGACTCACGAGGAATACGCGTCGATCCTGTCGCCTGACAGCGTGATGACGCTTGTCGCCCAGGGCGGGCCGATGACTGCAGACGAGATCGCGGCCTTCGAGGAGAGCGACGATTTGCAGGCCATGGTCGATCTCCGTATCGCGGACGACGGCGCGAAGGTGCCTGGCAAGATCGTCGCTCCGCTGTCGACGTACGAAGATGCGATCCGACAGATCGCTTCTCGTCATGCGGTGAGTTGAGAGTCGGCGTGTCAATCGGAGTCTTTTCGCCCGACGATCCGATGATCGTCCACCACTTCCGTGAGCACGGTTGGGTTCTCACGGACGATCTGAATCGCAGCGAAGTACTCGAAGTTCAGGGATGGGTCGACGAGATCGCGGCGACTTTCGACGAACCAGGTCGGATCCTCCACCATCGTGAAATGACCGACTTCGGACCCAAATTGGCCCGGAGTGAGAACTTCGTCCCGGTGCATACTGGATTGCGTGACCTCCTGACTCGCCGACTGGTGACCACCGCGTCGACACTTCTCGGCGAGCCAGCCGTTCTCTACAAGGAGAAGATCAACTACAAGTTGGTCGGCGGGGCGGGCTTTTCGCCGCACCAGGATGCCCCCGCTTACCCGTTCATCGACACGCACGTATCGTGCATGGTCGCAGTCGACGATGCAACGCCGGAGAACGGCTGCCTCGAAGTGGTGAGCTCGCGACACCAGCAGCTTCTCGAGACCGACGACCGGGGTTGTATCGTCCGGTCGATCGTCGACGAATTGACGTGGCAGCACGCTCCCTTGCGCGCCGGGCAGACCCTGTGGTTCCACTCCCTCACGCCTCATCGCAGTGGAGCCAATCGCTCCGATCGTGATCGCCGAGCCCTCTATCCCACCTACAACGCGCTCTCCGAGGGCGACCTTCGCGAGACGTATTACGCCGAGAAACTCGAGCGTTTCGCGGCGGCGGAGCGTGGTGAACGCGTCGTTCTGTCGTTGATCGGTGACTTCGAGGGTCGACCGGTCGACTGACCGAGCCGTACTCTTCTCTCGTGTCGTCGAACGTTCCCTATCTTCGCGTCGGCATTCTCGGAATCCTGACGATCGTTGCCTACGGATCGTGGTTCTACGGCTTCGGAGTACTCCTCGACGACATGGCGGCCGACTTCGACTCGGGCGTCGGCATCCTCACGATGGGCTACACGATCGCCCAGATCTTGACTGGCGTTCTTGGCATGTGGGTCGGACGCACGCTCGATCGTCACGGAGCACGCCGTCCTTTCGCATTTGGCGCGCTCGCGGGGCCGAGTGTGGTCGTGGCGTCGACGTTCGCCTCGTCGCCCGTCGTGTTCGCAGTTCTGTTCGGCATCGGTGGGGGAGTGATCGGTGCGTCGAGTTTCTACCACTTGACTCAAACGGTCGCCGCACGACTGTCGGTGGGACACGAGGCTCGGGCAATCGCGCAACTCACCATCTGGGGAGCGTTCTCTTCACCTCTACTCATCCCGATCACCGAGTTGCTCCGATCGTCGATCGGCTGGCGTGACACCGTTCGAGTTTCGGTGGTCGTCGTCGGTCTGGTGCTCGTCGTTGCTGCCTTGTTCGTCGATCGTGACGGCGTCTCTCGTTCGCTGTCTCCCTCGGCATCGTCGCGACTGGCAGTCACCGGCGCTCTGAAGAATTCCGACGTTCGCCGATACGCGCTCTCCTCTCTCGCCAGCTCGTTCGGGACGTCGATCATCATGGTGTTGCAGATTCCTGCGATGGTCGCCGGAGGACTCGAGCGCTCGACAGCGGCGTCGCTGGCGGGTGCGCGCGGTTTCGCTCAATTGTTCGGGAGGCTTCCCCTCGGGAGAGTGCTCGATGTGTGGTCGACTCGCAACGTTTTGATCGGGGCGAAACTGCTCGTCGCTACCGGGGCGGTCTTGCTGGCCTTCAGCGGAAACGTGGTTGTTGCTGTCGTGTTCGTGGTCGTCGGCGGTTTGGGTATCGGAGCGGTTTCTCCGCTCGACGGAATCTATGCGAGGGAGGTACTGCCCTCTCATGATCTCGGCACCTTGATGGGTTCGATGCACTTCGTGGGTGGCTTCATGTCCGGGATCGGTCCCCTGGTCGGCGCATTCGTCATCGATCTCACCGATCGAACGTGGAGCGGTTTGATTCTCGCGAGCGCAACCGTGTTGTTGGGAGCTGCCTTGCTCGTCACGTCACCGCAGCGTGCACGATCCCGATGATCACCCCAGCCGGAACGAGCCAACTGGCTCCGATCTTGGTGGTGATCAACAGAACGAGCGCGACGACCGCAACGATCCAGGTGAACACGTCCACCAGGGCGACGTCTCCGAGTCGGACGAGGACGCCGGCCATGAGCCCGAGCGACGACAGCGTGATGCCATTCAGGAATGCCAAGGCGGCCGGACGTGCCTTCAACCATCGGAGAAAGCGGTCGAGCAGACCGACGAAGAGGAACGACGGGCCGAAGATGCCGATCGTGGCGAGAGCCGCACCGGCCACTCCGAGGATCTGCCAGCCGATGAATGTGGCGGTGGTGAACACCGGTCCCGGGGTGATCTGCCCCACCGCGACGGCGTCGAGAAGTTGCTCGGCCGTGAGGTAACCATGGTCGGTGACCAACCGACTGTCGAGAAACGCGACGAGAACGTAACCGCTGCCGTACAGAACGGATCCGACTTCGAGAAAGATCAGGAAGAGACGCGCGAGTGTCGGTTGTGAGGCGACGAGAGCGAGCAGCCCGCCGCCGACGAACGAGTTGGTTCGAGTCGGCGGTCGATGAGCGAGATGCACCAAGGCCCAGATGAGACCGAGGGCGACGATCGTGATCAATTCGTGGAGTCCGAGCAGATATGCGGCGCAGGCCGCCGCGGCCGTGATCGAGCCGGCGGGCTTTCGGAGGTTGGCCTTTCCCAGCCCCCAGACCGCATGCGCGATGACCGCGATGATGATCGGAAGTACTCCGTATCGAATGTCGAAGACCAGTGGATCGGTGCCGTGTTCGGCGTAGAGCCAGGCGATCGCGCCGACGATGATCACCGCCGGAAGGATGAACGACAGGCCACCGGCCACGAGTCCGCGTGCACCGGCTCTCTTCAGGCCGATGTGCATCGCCATCTCGGTGGAGTTGGGTCCGGGAATCAGATTGGTCGCTCCGACCATCTGCATGAACTCTTCGTCGCTGAGCCAATTCCGGCGACGAACGGTCTCGTCCCGCATCATGGCGATGTGGGCCGCCGGACCTCCGAAGCCGATCACGCCGAGTTTGAGCATGAGGCGGGAAACCTCGACGAC
>JBEDFW010000203.1:0-3109 GCA_041174985.1 Actinomycetota bacterium
CTGCTTGCGCGTCGCGAGGTGCGTGGCCGTGAGAGCCAGCGAACCCTCGGCGACTCCGACCTGCAGGGAGGCGAGAGCGACGACGGCCAGCTCGAACACCGAGCGCAACATTTCGCGGCCGTCGTGCTCGGTCGCTCCGGATTCGTCGGAGCCGAGAATCGCCGACACCGGCAGAGTGCAGTCGATGTCGAGGTGCGCCTGCGGTTCGTTGTTGGTGGTCGACACCGGCACGACGCTCACTCCGGGAGTGGCGATGGGAAGCAGTACGAGGGCCGGGCGACCGTCGTCGAGGCTCACCGACACGAGGGCAATGTCGGCGTGTTGGGCGTAGGGAACGGCGGGCTTGGTCCCCTTGACGCGTATCTGGTTGCCGCTCACCGACGCCGTGGTGGCGGGTCGACTCACGTCGTTGGCTCCGAACTCGGCGAGGGCGAGCGTCACGATCGTGCTTCCGTCGGCGATTCCGTTCAGCATGCGTCGCTGTTCGGCGGTGCCGTAATCGGCGAGGGCGAGGCTGGCCACACCAGTGGTCCAGAGCGGAACGAGGGCGACGTGTCGTCCCTGAGCCATGAGAGCGATCGACAACTCGACCGAACCGAAACCGCTTCCACCGTTCTCCTCGGGGACGCACAGAGCCTGAACGCCACTCGCAGCGAGTTGCTCCCATGTTTCGCGATCGAATCCGGAGGACTTCTCGGTTGCCTTGACGCGCTCGACCGTCGACTGGCCGGCGAAGACCTGTTCGGCGAGATCTCGGATGACTTCCTGTTCCTCGTTCAGATCGAAGTTCATGACGCGCTGCTTTCGTTCGTGCCGTCGACGACGGCGAAGGGGAGTTTCATGTCGGGGTCGGTCGCTTCGATCACCACACGCACGCGTCGTCCGACGGCGAGTCCGTCACTCGAATTGCCGACGGTGTTCATCACGACGCGCACCGTCATGTCGTCGGGTCGAGCGTCGGCCGGCGGGTCGAGATCGACGAGGAGGATCGGAAGCGGGTATTCGAAACTCGGAACCTGCGGGAAATGCGTGATCACGAAACTGTGGATCGTTCCCGACATCGGCATCTCGACCTCGTTCCAGGCGAGCGAGTGACAGGCCGGACACATCGGGCCGGCCGGAAAACGAAGGTGCCGACAGTCGGCGCATCGCTGAGCGAGGAGGCGACCGGCGTTCAGTGCTTCGAACCACCAGTAGTTGTCGAACGTGGTGGCCGGTCGCGGTCGCGGTGGGCGCGCCGGAGCGGCCGGAGCCTTGGGCTTGGGTCGGAAACGGAAGATGCGGAACATCATCGAGCCGACGAGTTCGTCGGTGGCGTCGTAATAGTCCTGTCGGGTGGTGACGAAGTGGCCGGTTCCGAGGCCGGTGGTCTTCTCGTCGCTGATCGAGTCGATGACGGTGCGCATCGTGAGACGGTCGCCGGGGCGAAGGTAGCGGTGATACACCTGATCGCTGTTGGTTCCGACGACGCTCGTGAAACCGCGCGAGAAGAGCAACTGGTTCATCTGCTCGTAGGGGCCGTCGCCATCACGCTTGGGTCCCTCGATGCCGACCATGACCCACGACTGCAACATGGTGGGAGGGGCGACGATTCCGCCGTGCACGCTCTGCGACGCGAGCGCTGCGTCGGTGTAGACCGGGTTGGTGTCGCCGACCGTCTCGACGAGGTGACGGATCATGGGTGCGTTGATCTCGTCGGGCGCCGGTTGCGGCGGCCCGATTTCGAGACCGACGTACGTCTGAAGTTCGGCGAAGAAAGCCGCCTTGGCTTCGGGTGTCTCGTCGACGACGGTGTCGGTGGTGCTCATGGTCCCTCGTTGAGTGTCGGGTGAATCGGTCAGGCCCGCGGAAGTTCGCTCCAGGGGCGATCCTTGTCGGGTTGCGGTTCACGGGGCAGACCGAGACCGCGCTCGGCGATGATGTTCCGCTGGATCTCGTCGGTGCCGCCGCCGATGCGGATGGCGAACTGCGACAACAGGTGTTGACCCCACTGGTTGTCGTGTGGCGCATCGTCGCCCCACAACGTGCAACCGGGTCCGACGATCTCGGCCGCCAGATCGGCCGTGAGACGCCAGTGATTGGCATACGCCAACTTGAGGGTGAGCATCTCGGGCCCGGGCATGCGCATCTGACTCATTGCCGTGCGCATGCGGAAACCGAGGTATCGCAAGTTCTCGGCGCGAATGTGCGCCTGCGCGAGACCTTGACGCACGCGGGAGTCGTCGGCGATGCCGCGCTGACGAGCGATCGCGACGAGTTGCTGGACGTTCCAGCCGCCGCCACCCGAACCGATGTGGCTGCGCTCGTTGCTCAGTGTCGTCTGAGCGACCTTCCATCCGCCGTCGACGTCACCGAGGACGTTGGTGTGCGGAATGCGAACGTCGGTGAGGAACACCTCGTTGAAGTGCTGCACGCCGGTGATCTGTGTGATCGGGCGAACCTCGAGACCGGGTGTCTTCATGTCGAGCACGAAATAGGTGATTCCGGCGTGCTTGGCGGCGTTGGTGTCGGTGCGGGCGAGAAGAATCGCGAAATCGGCGAACTGACCGAAACTGGTCCAGACCTTCTGGCCGTTCACGACCCATTCGTCGCCGTCACGGACCGCACGAGTACCCAACGACGCGAGGTCGCTTCCGGATCCCGGCTCGCTGAAGAGCTGGCACCACACCTCGTCGCCGCGCAGGATCGGAGCCAGGTGACGCTCTTGCTGTTCGGGGGTGCCGTGCGCGATGAGCGTGGGTCCGACCATTCCGATCGACACGGCGAAGGCGCCGTTCGAGACGTCGAAATCGCTCATCTCCTCGGCGAAGATCGCCGACTGGATGGCGCTCGCGCCGCGCCCTCCGTACTTCTTGGGCCAGGTGATGCCGGCCCACCCGTTGTCGAAGAGCACCCGTTGCCAATCGCGGCACTTCTGGATGTGAGCACCGAGATCGTGTTCGCCGAGTTCGCCGGCTCCCTCGGACTTGAGGCGAGCGTGCTGACTCAACCACGCCCGCGCTTCGGCGCGAAAGGCGGCCTCGTCCGGTGTGTCTCCGATGTGCATTTTTCCGGGCATCTCCCCACGTCGGGCGGTTTCTGACAGTCTGTCAGAAACCCTCGAAAAGGC
>JBEDFW010000204.1:0-9051 GCA_041174985.1 Actinomycetota bacterium
AGGGTGACCCGTCGCTGGGGCTATAGCTCAGTCGGTTAGAGCGCATCCCTGATAAGGATGAGGTCACAAGTTCGATTCTTGTTAGCCCCACCAGCAGTTTCATCTCGGAGTCGTCGAGCGGATTCTCGCTTTGACGTCGCCCCGCCACACGCCGCCGGTATCTACATACCGACTGAGCGCGGGCCGTTCCCCTGGTTCGGTGAGGGGCCTACATTTGTGCTCCTGATCGGAGGGGGATCATGAGGACGAATCGTCTCGGCAACTGGGGGCTTCTGGCTGCGCTCGTTCCGCTATTGACGTTCCAATGTGCGCCGGGGGGCGGAGTGGCGGCCAAGTCGGCGGCCCAAGTCGTCGCCGAGAAGATCGATGCCCAGATCGCGAACTACCGCACGCGTAACCAGACGGTGCCCACGATCGACTTCCACTTCGGAGCGTCGGTCCCCGAGGTCGATCGGCAGTTGACACGCGATCTGTCGAACGCGGTGTTCAAGTACGGCTTCTTCCCGGAGCTCGCCAAGTATCCGCTGAAAGTCGCCGTCGCGACATCGCAACAAGAATTGGTCGGACTCTCGGGCTCGTGCTGCATCGATATTTCCAAGTGGCAGGGCGCGGTCGCCGGTGCATTCGGAGCCAGTGGCACGGCCGCAGTCGTTCTGCAGAACCTCACGGTTCACCGTTGTGGAACCGGATGGACCGCCGAACAGTGCTCGCGTGATCGCGGCAACGGCGGCGAGATGGGAATGAATCGCGTTCGGCAGAACATTCCTCACGAAATTTCCCACGGCGGCAAGATCGCCCTCATGGGTTTCGATCCGACCAAGCCCGAGCGTTATCTGGAGAAGCTGCCGTATTGGTACGCGTCCGGAATCAGCAATGTCTTCGGCTCCATCATCAATGCACTCGTCCAAGGGAAGCCGTATTCGAACGCCAATATTTCGGTCGCCGAGGGCAATCGGTGCAAGAAATCGCCGATCGAATTGACCAGCATCACTGACGGCACCCAACCAGGTACGAACGGCAGTTGCAAGGGAATGGGAACGGGAGATTTCGCTTCCGAACTCTTGGTCGCTCGGTTCGGCTTCGACTACGCGATGGAATTCGTTCGGGCCAGCAAGAACGTCCCCGAGAACCGAACCTGGTCCAGTTGGTCGAATGCGTGGGGTGCGATTTTCCAGGAACTCTTCCTGCAGTCACCTGCCGACTTCTCCAAGGACGTCGAGACGTATCGCTCGGCGGTCATCAGCGGTAAAGCGCTACCGGCCGGATTCCTCGATCCCGTGTCCCGGCCGGCCAAGTACGCGAACGGAACGACCCTGGGTTGTCGAACGGTGCAACAGTTCAACGCGGCGCTTCCTGTCGACGTCGTCGACCGCGAATGGCGCAAGGCGGTCGCGGCCATTCAGCCGGCGTTGACCAGCGCTGACACGTCGGGTCGTACGACGGCGTCGATCGTCACCAACAACGACACCTCCAACAACCTCACCTATGGCCGTTATTACGCTCAGCAATATCCGAATGCTCTTCCCGACGTTCAGGGAGGTCGGTGCGCGGCTTTGACCATGGTCCTCGAGGTCGAGGTCCGATTCACCGGGTCCGATACGTCGGACGCTGCGGCAAGGTCCGGCATACAGCACGCCGTGAAGGCGGCTGTCAGCGAGGTCGTGTCCAAACATCGCACGGTTCAGAACTTTGGTGTCGATGTTCTTCTGGTGGAAGTGGTTCTGCAGCACTGCCCCGGTCGGGAGATCCGGATCGGCAACGAGATCAAGTGCCCATGGAACGATTGGGGCTTCCTGTACTACCGGTTGGCCGATCTGACGCCGAGTCGCGTCAATCTGACTCCCGCTTCGGACGTGTTCGCTCTCGCTCACCCGGGTGCGGCCTTTCCGCCACGGCCCTTCACTCAGATTCCCGGAACTCTGATGCCCCCCATCGCGGCCGTCGGATCGAGTCGGGATCTCGTTCCCGCAGCGAACATGACGCACCCGGCGTATTCCTACGTCGAGTTCTCCAGCAATTCGTTCGAGGTCGGACAGAACGTGGTGCTCACCTCCAACACGAAGGTGTCGTCGATCGGCTTCCGCACCATCAACCACGTGACGATGGTGAACGGTCGACCCACACCGCGGGCACGTCCATTCATCAACGGCAATGTTCGCCTGCGTGTCTGGAAGTACAACGGAGTGGGCGACATCCCCTTGGCCGTGTCACTCGGCTCGTTCTCCAAGGTCGTCGAGGTGACGACTCCCGTGGCGATTCCCGATGCCGGGACGCTGTCGATTCCTCTTCCGAAGGGTTCGGTACTCGGAGCCGGTCACTATCTCGTCACGCTGGCGTTGCTCTCCCACGATGGTGGAGAGGGGACGTACATCCGTCTGGCGGCCATGGCGAGTGGACCGAGTGGTGGAACCGACACCTACGGTCCTGGGCGCGCCTACAAGTCGTGCTCGATGCGCAGTGGGGTCGGATTCCGTAAGCCGGATTCGCCGCCGGTCGTCGTGTCGGTGAGTGAACCCACGAGTACGAACTGCACCGTCTTCTATCCGGAGCTGTCCAAGGGAGAGAACCCGGCCCGACCCAAGCAACACACCTTCGTGTGGTCGGATCTCGCCATGCTCCTCAACTCCTGACGGGGCCCGGACCCGAAACGCCGACTCGCCCAGCCACTCGGTAAGTTCGTGGCATGAAGATGTTGCGACGAGCCATTGCGGCAATGTCGGTGGCCGGTCTCGTGGCAGCGGCTTTGCGCGTCCGTGGCCGCGGCGGCGTGCCCCCTCAGCGAGGTGGCTGGCGCGAACTGTCCCGGCCGCGCTCGTGACGGCGAGCTCGGCTCCGATCGGGGTTGTCGGCCTCGGTGCGGTGGGTTCGCGTGTCGCGCGACAAATCATCGAGTCGGGCCGGTCGGTCGTCGTTCTCGACTCCGATCCGACGGCTGCTGTCTCGGTGCGCGGACTCGAGCGTTGCACGGTTGCCGGTTCGATCGACTCGTTCTCGGGCACGTCGTGCAGTGCCGTGGTGCTCTGTATGCCGGCCCCTCATGTGTCGTTGGCGACCACGTTTCTCGATCGTGGGCTCGACGTGGTCAGCACGTCCGACGACCCCGATGACGTGTACGAGTTGGTCGCTCTGCATGCACGAGCCGCTGACGATGGAGTGCGACTGGTGGTCGGTGCAGCCGCCAGCCCCGGAATGTCCGGCCTCTTGGCCGCCGAGTTGTCGTTGCGTTTCGACACGATCGACGAGATTCACGTGGCGTTCCACGGAACCGGCGGACCGTCGTGCGCTCGACAACATCATCGGGCGCTGGGTGGCGACGCACTCGGGTGGCACGACGGTGAATGGATCGAGCGACCCGGTGGAAGTGGTCGCGAACTTCTGTGGTTCCCCGAACCCATTGGTGGCAAGGACTGTTATCGCGCCGAACTCGCCGATCCGATCGTGCTGCAAAGGGCGTTTCCGAACGTCACGCGAATCAGTGCGCGCGTGTCGGCGACCCGCCGAGATCGACTCACGGCGCGCCTGCCCATGATGTCGCCACCGCACGCCGAAGGTGGTCTCGGTGGATTGCGAGTGGAAGTACGAGGTTCGCGCGATGGTCAGCGGGTCACCGAAGTGGCTGGTGTCGCCGAGCGAACCGCAGTGATCGCTGGCTCCGTGGCGGCATCCGTTGCCGATCAGTTGTCGACGCGCACGATCGAGTCGGTGGGCGTCATCACCCTCGGCGATGGTCGACTCGACGACGTGGCGCTCGTGACGGCCGTCATCGAAAGAGGCGTGACGGTCTTCGAGTACGTCGGTGCCACCAACTGAGGCACGGAAGCTCGACACCTCTTGTACATTCTCGGTATGAGCGGCAACCATCAGCGACGAGACGTCCACGACGTGGCGTCGGAGCGGCTGAACACCATCGATCAGCGTTACTCACCCGGACGCCGTCGACTGGTCGAAGTTCTCGCCAAAGCCGCGCATCCGCTCGTGACGACCGAGATCTCGGCGGCGACCGACGACCTCCCACAGAGCTCGGTGTACCGCAATCTCTCGATCCTCGAAGAAGCGGGAGTGGTGGTGAAGGTTCTCACCACGGGTGAGCGTGCCGCGTTCGAACTGGCCGAAGACCTGAAGGGCCATCACCATCATGTGGTCTGCGTCGACTGTGGTCGGGTGATCGACGTCGACGTACCCGACGAAGTGGAGAAATTGCTGTCCGACGGCATGAGCGCTCTCGTGGCCAAAGAGGGGTTCACTCTCGTCGGTCACCGACTCGACCTACTGGGTCGGTGCGATCAGTGTTCGAGATCGAGACGGGCCGACAGTTTCTCGACCAGCTCGGTCAAGTGATCGACCTTTTTCTGAAGTTCTTCCAGATCGACGATGTCACGAACGTCCTCGGTCGTCGCCACACCGGTGAGTGACAGGCGAACACTCGCGATTTCGCGCGCGAGAAACTCGGTGTCGGACTGCGTGCGCTCGGCGACCTTGCGGTCGTAGTCGGATTGCGCACGATCGCGGGCTTCTTGACGATTCTGGGCGAGCAGGATCAGCGGAGCGGCGTACGAAGCCTGCAACGACAAGATGAGAGTGAGCAGCACGAGACCTCGACCCCACGGGTCGAAAGTCCACGACTCAGGAACGATGACGTTGTACGAGATCCACGCGACGATGACGAACGACTGCACCACGAGAAAGCGCGCCGTTCCGAGGGTGCGGGCGATCGACTCCGAGAACTGCCCGAAGGCTTCCGGGTCGTAATGGACACCGATCCGCCGCCGCTGGCGGGGGATCTCCAGACGGGCTCTGGCCTTCATGACACCTCCTCATGGTCGAATCTTCACGTTGGTCACTGATGGTTCACGGTGAAACCGTGGTGGTCTGTTGCCGGCGACGCTGTCGCCAGCCGGTCGGCAACGTTCGGTCGAGAACGTCGTCGATCGTGATGGCTCCGAGCAGACGTCCGGCTTCGTCGCACACGCCGATCGACAGCATGTTGTACGAAGCGAGACGCTCGGCGACCTCACGGTCGCTGATGTCGGGGGTGACGGTGGGTTCGGTTTCGAGACATTGACCGAGTTCGAGACTCGGGGCTTCGCGCAGAAGCCTCTGGAAGTGAACCACACCGAGGTACTTGCCGGTGGGTGCTTTGTACGGCGGACGACAGACGAACACCTGAGCGGCGATCGAGACCAGCCATTCCGGATCGCGGAGGTGGGCCAGGGCTTCGGCCACGGTGGACGTGGGGCCGAGCACGATGATCTCGGGGGTCATGAGACCACCCGCCGTTCCTTCCTCGTAGGCGAGAAGGCGACGCATCATGTCGGCGTCCTCGTCGTCCATGGCGTCGAGGATCTTGGCGCGCTGATCCCCGGGCATCTCGGCGAGGAGGTCGGCCAGGTCGTCCACTTCCATTTCGTCGAGCACAGCGAGGAGACGGTCCATGTCGAGGCCTTGGATGAGACCGACCTGCTCGGCCTCGGGGAGTTCCTCCAACACGTCGGCCAGACGATCGTCGTCCATCGCTTCGGCCAACTGACGCCGTTGCGAGAGAGGAAGAGAGCGAACCACGGCGGCGACATCGGTCGGGTGCATGTCGTGCAAGCGAGCGGCCTCAGCCGCCATTTCGGTGGTGGCTGCGAAGAGGGCGGCGACCTCGACCCATTCGACGAGGCGATGGGTGGGACGGCGACGCAAGGCGTTGCGCTTGGCCAGTCGCACCTGTGCCACCTCCCAGCCACCCGACTTGGAATCGAGGCGTTCGCGAAGTGCGACATCGGAGACCGTTTCACCGTTGACACGTCGGTCGATCACGTCACGCCCGAGAAGTCGCTCACCCTTTTTCAACTTGAACGGGTTGAGGTCGATGTCCCAGGAGCGGAGGCGGACACCGACATCGCTGATTTCGCCCACCTTCCCGGCGTTCACGAAAATGCGGCGACGCTGGCTGGATGCCGTGAAACCCACGACGCGCGGTGCTGATCCGGAACGACCGGGAACCACGACGACGTCATCGACTCGGCCGATGCTGGCTCCGCCGGCGTCGAGCAACGGCAACCGCATGATGCGGAATGCATAGATGAGATCGCCGGCCATGCCGGCAGGCTACCGATGGGCTCAGGACGTCCGGCGGACGATGTCTCGGGCGACCGACCCGTACCGATCGAAGCGTTGGGCGTCCCGTCCAGCGTTGTACAGCACGAGACGATCGGCGACTCCGGCGTACCGGGAGATCAGTTCGTCGGCGAGATCGTCCCACGTCGCCTCGGTGGTGAACACCGAGAGATGGTCGTCGGTGATCTGGGCCGCCATGCCCGCGAAGTCACCGGCCTTCTGCTTCTCTCGGATTCGAGCCGTGGTCCCGTCGAACCCGGCCTCGTCCCAGATGAAGGCGTAATTGGGAGTGCTCCCGTAGAAGCTCAGCATGGCGCGCAGGTGTTCCCGTTCGGCGTGACGTTCCTCGTCGGTGTCGCCGACGATGGTCATCACTGGGACGATGATCGACACGTCACTACGTTGCCGTCCCGCTCGTTCGGCACCTGCGGTGACGCGTGGAATCACGTGGCGTTGCAAGTAACCCGGTTCACCGATCGGATGCACGTGAACCCCGTCGGCGACCTCACCGGCCATCTTCAACATCCATGGATTGACGGCGGCCACGTCGACTTTGGGATCGGGAGCGTCGATCGGTCCCGGACTCCACTGTGGTGTGATGAAGTCGAGATCGTAGAACTCGCCGTGATGATCGAGTTTTCCGGAGCGGAATGCGCCGAAGCACGCCTTGACGGCCAGGACGTAATCACGCAGACGAGGCCCGGGACGATCGAAGGCGACGCCGTAGCGGCGCACGACATGCGTCTTGACTTGGGTTCCGAGGCCGAGACGAAAGCGTCCTCCTGATGCTTCTTGAAGTTCCCAAGCCGTGGCGGCGGTGACGAAGGGGCTGCGCGGAAACGCCACGGCGACGCCAGTCGACAGATCGAGTCCGGGTGCTGCGATGGCGGCCGCGGCGACGTTGAGATACGCCGTGCGACCCGCCTCCGTGAAAAGAAGTCCGGAGAAACCGGCGTCTCGCGCGCGACGCGCATGGTCGCCGGTTCGGTTGAGCGGCAGGGGAGTGGTCATGACGTCGACGTGCACGATCGAACAGTAGAGCGCGATCGGGCTCCCGATGCGATCGACGGCCGGCGGGTAATGTCGGCGCCGTGCCCGACACGTTGCCCCTGGTTCCCGAGACTTTCTCCGTGTGCCCGCGCTGCAGTGAGAAACACGATGGACGCTTCTACGGACCGTGTGAGACGTGTCGAATCGACCTACGCGCTCGCATGGGCATCGAAGCACGCGACGTCGAGGTCGCCGAATACGTACCGAAGATGAACGTGACACCGAATGCGGTGGCACTGAAGGACGACTGAGTCGCCCCGATCCCGAACGCGTCAGTCGCCGGCTGAAGCGGGCAGCTGATCGTCGCGTACGCCGCCACCCGGACGGAAGGTCGATCCGCGATCGTCCTGACCTTGCTGCATGTTCTGCATCATGGTGACCAACTCGGCCGAAGCGCGCTCGTCGGCCATGATCTTCTGCATCACAGCGGCACCGGCGCCCGCCATCAACGTTGCCTGATTGTCGTTCAGGAATTTCATCGAGGCGCGCTGACGCTCGGTGGTGCGATTCACCTCGGGCATCACGTAGCGAGCGACCATGTCCCAGGAGCGTTTCGTGTTCTCGCGGTTCGCCCAGTCGTGCGCGAATCCGAGTACGACGCCGAAGCCGCCGGTGATGTCCTGAAGATTGCGAATGGCCGCGACGAGATCGTCCGGTGTGCCGATGATGGCGGTACCACCAGCGGTGATCTGTTCGAGAAGTTCCCACTTGTCGTCGACGTGTTGCGCGCCCGGTCGACCGAGCGTCCAGACGTTGTATTCGTTGTGCCAGCGCTGCAATCCGTCGACGGCTTCGTTCCGCGCCTGCTCGCGCGTCTCGGCGATGTGCCAACTCATCATCACGCGCCAGTTCCGGCGGTCGACGGTCTGCCCGTGTTTGACGGCGGCTTCTTCGGCGAAGCTCCACTGAGTGGGCAAAGCGGCGAGACCGGCAGTGCTGTTCGACGCGATCGAGAGCACGCCGCATCCGTACTTGCCGGCGAGTTGCATTCCCGACGGCGACAGAGTCGATGCGGTGGCGATCGGAATGTCGTCCTGAACGGGTAGGAGTTGCAGCTGGGCGTCGCGCAGGGTGAACCAGTCGCTCTCGTGACTGAACCGCTCTTCGCCGCGAAGAAGGCGTGTGATCACACCCATCGCTTCGTCCTGACGGTCGCGCTGGACGAGCGGATCGATCCCGAGGGTCCAGGCGTCGCTCGGGAGAGCGCCGGGTCCGGTGCCGAACATGGCGCGGCCCTTCGTCATGTGGTCGAGCTGCACGATGCGCTGCGCCACGTTGAACGGGTGGTGATACGGGAGGGAGATCACGCCGGTGCCGAGCATGATGTTCGACGTGCGCTGCCCGGCGGCGGCAAGGAACATCTCGGGTGAGGCGATCATCTCCCAGCCACTGGAGTGGTGCTCGCCGCACCAGAACTCGTCGTACCCCAGGTGGTCGAGGTGGGCGGCGAACTCGAGGTCGCTCTGGAACTGGAGAGTGGGGTTCTCCCCGACCGGGTGGTGCGGGGCGAGGAATGTGCCGAACTTCAGCCGGGACGGTCGACCGCCCGGAAGACCACGAGTTGACGTCATGGGAGAACAGTAGGTCTGCGGATCGGTTCGGTCGTCAGCGAGCGTTCCGGCAGGAGGAGGCGGCTATTGTGGGGAAGCCCTTCGGGGACGTAGCTCAGCTGGCTAGAGCACCTGCTTTGCAAGCAGGGGGTCGTGGGTTCGAGTCCCATCGTCTCCACCCGCCACTTTTCACCCACTCTGTTGCGCAGATTCACCCTGGCGGTATGGAATGACACAGAGTGGGCGAATTTCGATGGTTGAAGTGGGTTCGAAGATCTGGTCAGATGGGGAGTGCCCTCGGCACTGACCGATGAGTCACCGGGCCAGGACTCGGCACATCTGGGTCAGG
>JBEDFW010000205.1:0-4325 GCA_041174985.1 Actinomycetota bacterium
CCGGCGTCGGGGCTCGAGGACAGGAAATTCTCCGACACGACCGTGACGCAGCAGGCGTGATCGCGCCAAACATCGCCCGTGAAGCGAAGGATCTTGCCGGCGTCCTTCACTTCGGCAAGCGCATTGAAAGGATCAGCCACGATGAAGGCGGCGATCGACCCCGAAGCGAGGGCCGGAACCATGTCAGCCGGCGGAAGCACGGTCAACTTCACGGTGCCTTCGGACTTGGACGGTTCTCCCTCGATCACCGGCGTGAGACCGTTCGCCCGCAGGAGCTTCTGCAAGACGACGTTGTGAATGCTCCACCAGAACGGAATGGCGACGGTCTCTCCAGCGAGGTCGGTGACCGATCCGATGCGATCGGCGGCGGTGAGAGCCGAACCGTTGGTGTGGTTCCACGCCACGACCTTCACGGGAAGGCCAGCACCGAAACGCAGCTGCACCGCCAGGGGCATGAGGAGATGGACGACGTCGACCTGTTCGGCTTGGAATGCCTCGACGAGGTCGGCCCACGAGCGAAAGAGCGTCGGAGACGCCGCATCGAAACCTTGCGCATCGAAAGCCCCGGTCGCGTGCGCGACGAGGAGCGGTGATGCATCGGTGATCGGGAGGTACCCGACACGAATGGCACCGAGGTCGAGAGCTGGAGCGGTTCCGGCCGAGGTTGTCGTCACGCCACTCGAGCCCGAGGACCCACCGCAGGCGGCCAGCAACATGGGGGCCGTGGTCGCGGCCAGGCCGGTGCCCGCGACGAGGCGCAGGAAATCTCGGCGATTACGGAACGGTGTGTTCATGCTGTTACTCCGTGGTTTTCGGCTTGGTGGTTTTCGGCTTGGCGATCAGCCCGATGGTCGGTCACGTCGCTGCGAACTCGGTCATGAGATGGGATTCGATCTCGACGAGGACGTTGCTCTCCGAGATACGACTCCGGTCGGCGACATCGGACGTCCAGACCGGCACTTCGGTCCGTCCTTCTTCGCTCGAGTGAGACAGAAGAGCGATTCGATCGGCCACGTACAGGGCCTCGGTGAGATCGTGGGTCACGAGCACGATCGTCGGGGCGAGAGACTCGCGATGAGAGACGATCCAGTCCTGCAACGACGAGCGAGTGGCCACGTCGAGAGCCGAGAAGGGCTCGTCGAACAGGAGAACCTTCGGACGAGCAGCGACGGCTCGAGCAATGGAGACGCGCTGACGCTGACCGCCGGACAACTCGGACGGAAAACGATCGGCGAGATCGGCGATGTCGAGCCGCTCGAGCAACTCGAGGGCCACCCGTCGACGATCCTTTTTCGATCGTTCGCGCTCGGGATGACTGCGAAGTCTGAGTGGAAATGCCACGTTGTCGATCGCCGTGAGCCACGGCATGAGTCGATGGTCCTGGAACACCAGCGCAGTGCGCAAGGTGCCCGCTGGATGCGGGTACTCGATCGAACCTTCGGCCACGTCGACGAGACCGGCGAGCACACGAAGAAGAGTGCTCTTGCCGACACCGCTTCGACCGACGACCGCCAGCACTTCTCCGTGGCGAACGTCGAGGTCGACGCCACTCAGGACTCGATGACGCTCGGGTCCCAGATCGATCGAGATCCCTCGAAGGCGAATCGCCACCTCGGTCATGCCGTCGCCTCCAATTCCCATCGGAGTTGAACTTCGGTGGGAGATTGAACCGGAACGAACAACGCCTCCCGCACTCGACGAGCGGTTGCACTTCCGGCGAGGTAGGCACTACCGCCCCTCACGGCCAATTCGAGCTGTGTCGCGCGTGTGGCCAGATGGGAGGCGTCGAGACGGAGCCGGAGCGAATCACGCAGGTCGGGTCGCTCACCACGATCCAATCGATCGCCTGCGGATCGGAGATCTGCCGACAGGCGACTCAATTCCCGATTGGTCGAGTCGACCTCGGAACGGAGGGCTACGGCCGGCCCGCGCAGATCGTCGATCTGCCGGAGTGAGGCGGCGGCCAGACCCAGAACGAATGCCGACTGGAAGGCGAGGAACTTCGGTCGTACGTCAGCTATGAAGACGTCGAACGACGACGTGAGTTCGTCATGGTCGTGGAGATCGACGTCGGAGAGGCGAATCGCTCCCGACTTCGACCCGTCGAGGGCGAGCAATCCACTGATCGGAAGAACCTCGACTCCTTCGCGCGAGAGTTCGAACGACACGAGGTGACGACGACCGGACCCTTGCTCCTGCACTCCCGTCACGACGATCGTGTCGGGGTGAAGGTTGGACGCCCATGACAAGAAACCGTTCGCCCGATGTCCCGTCGCCGACGGACTCGAGGTGACCGGAATCTCCGACACACCAGCGGCTGCCCTGAACGTTCCCGCCAGAGCCGTCGATCCGACTCGAACGGCCCGGCGCACGAGATCCGTGCGCTCGTCGTCGGCGCCGTGAACCACCAAGTATTCGACGGTCATTCGATGCGACCACGCGGTGAAAGCCGTCGTCATGCACGCCGAAGCCAGATCGGACAGGACGTGAATCTGATCGGTGTACGAACCAGCGCTTCCTGGCAGCCCGAGATCGAGAAGGCCCTCGGAGGCCAGTCGTCGCACGGCGACGCGTGAATCGTGAATCGCGTCGCCGTCGACCTCGGCCGACGTCGACGCGACGTCGTCGAGGATCGAATTCGACAGAGTCGATCGACCCAAGAGCGATGAGATGGTGTCAGACATCGGTGCGAACGTCGGCCAGATGATGGAGACGGTCGATTGGTGCACTCACGACGTCACGGGCTCGGCGGACCGCCTCTTCGTCGGGGGCGTCGTAGAAGCACAAACACTTGATCATGTCTTCGCGCACGTAGGTGCGCTGAAAGGTTGTTTCGGGAACCTGCGCGTACAACGGCGACTTCTCTTTCTTGCGCGCCAAGTACGCATCCATCGTCAGACCGGCCGGCAGATCCCATTCGACGAGATATCCCGACGACGGGCGCTCGGCTTTGATCGTTGCGAGATCGGCCCCCACCAGTCGCACGGGAGCGACGTCGTCGACCTCGAGTCCCGCTGCGGTGAGCGCCGATCGGAGATCAGCCGGGCTCACACCCTCGACGATGGCGAACACCCGATCTTTCGAGCCGGTGACCTGGGCTTCGATGAAGTCGCCACCTGCCGAGCGGGCCACGGCTTCGACCGTGCTCAGGACGTCAGCGACGTCTCGGTCGGGCAGGATTTCGGCAAGAACGAGTGACATGAGAACCTCCGGTCGGCATCGGGCTATTCCCGACCCTAGAGGTCATAATTTCAAATTCCTACCTTCTCGGTCAACTTTCCCCACCGGATCGCCCTGAGCAGGGGAAAGTCCAGCGTCCTACTCTGTCGACATGAAAGTGCCCTTGAGCGTCGTCGACTTCATCCGCCGAGCCGAACTCCTCTACCCCAATCGGGTGGGGATCGTCGACGAACCCGACCAACCGGCCACTTCGTGGGGCTCGCTCACGTACGCGCAGGTCGCCGAACTCATGCGTGCCCAAGCCGCTGGACTCGACGCCCTCGGGATCGGAGTGGGTGAACGAGTGGCCGTGGTCAGTCACAACTCGGCCCGACTCCTCACGAGCTTCTTCGGCGTGTCGGGATCCGGGCGCACTCTCGTACCGATCAACTTTCGTCTCGTCGCCGAGGAAGTGAAGTACATCGTCGAACACAGCGGCGCTCGCGTCCTTCTCGTCGATCCCGAGCTGGCCGATGCCATGTCGACCGTCGAGTGCGAGCACAAGTACGTGATCGGGGCCGAAGCCGACGACGCATTGCTGCGATTCGGCGTCGAGCCGCGGCCGTGGGTTCCCGACGAGGATGCGACGGCCACGATCAACTACACGAGTGGTACCACCGCGCGACCCAAGGGCGTTCAACTGACGCACCGCAACATCTGGCTCAACGCCGCGACGTTCGGCTGGCACCTCGGTGTCACCGACCGCGACGTGTATCTGCACACTCTTCCGCAGTTCCACTGCAACGGCTGGGGAATGGTCTACGCCATGACCGGAATGGGCGCGACCCATGTCGTTCTGCGCAAGGTCGATGGTGCCGAGATCCTGCGCCGCATCGAACGACACGGCGTCACCGCGTTGTGCGGTGCCCCCGCCGTGGTCAACGCGGTTCTCGACGCCGCATCGTCGTGGGACGGCCCGATTCCCGGCCGCGATCGAGTTCGCATGGTCGTGGCCGGTGCTCCCCCGCCGACGCGCACGATCGAGCGCATGGAGACCGAACTCGGCTGGGAGTTCATTCAGCTCTACGGTCTCACCGAGACGTCACCCTTCCTCACCATGAATCGCACCCGCGCCGAGTTCGATTCGCTGTCGCCGAGCGAAAGGG
>JBEDFW010000206.1:0-7462 GCA_041174985.1 Actinomycetota bacterium
CAACAAACGAGAAGCGTTTCGCGAGGTGTTCGCCGGATTCGACCCGTCGATCGTGGCCGGTTACGGCGACCGCGACGTCGAACGACTCCTCGGCGACGCACGGATCGTGCGGCATCGAGGCAAGATCGAGTCGACGATTCGCAACGCCGGTCGGGTCGCCGACCTCGTGGCCGAGTTCGGCTCCCTCTCGGCGTACGTCTGGACCTTCGAGCCACGACGCCGTACCACGGCCCTCACGTTGGACGAATTGCGTGCCACCACCACGGCCCCGGAGTCGGTGGCGCTGTCCAAGGATCTGAAGCGGCGCGGTTGGTCGTTCGTCGGTCCGACCACCATGTACGCCTTCATGCAGTCGATGGGGCTCGTCAACGATCACGTGTCCGGTTGTCCGACTCACGACCGGGTGGAGCGGATTCGATCCGGTTTTCGACCCACGGTGCGACGAAATTTGGGAGAATGACCGACTGTGAGCGATCAGATCGACACCCGCACCTCGTGGCTCAGTCCCGAACTCCTCGCTCAGGCGCGGGCCAGTGTGCCCATGGTGTACGTCGATGCCGTGCCGGTACGGGTCGACTCGCACGGGCGAGTCACCCAGGTCGGGCTTCTTCTCCGTGTCGCCGCCGACGGATCGATCAGCCGCATGCTCGTCAGTGGCCGGGTGTTGTACGGGGAGCGGGTGCGCGACGCGCTGATCCGTCACCTCGAAAAGGACCTCGGTCCGCTGGCCCTGCCGCGGATCCCACCGAGTCCGGCGCCGTTCACGATCGCTGAGTACTTCCCCGATCCCGACATCAGTGGATTCACCGACCCTCGTCACCATGCGGTGAGCCTGGCCTACGTGGTTCCGGTGGACGGTGAGTGCACGCCCACCCAAGAGGCCCTCGACCTGGCCTGGCTCACACCGACCGAAGCGGCGAGTTCGCGTATCGCCTCGGAGATGACCGGTGGCCAGGACCGGTTGCTTCGTCTGGCCCTCGGCCACGTGGGCGAACTGCCCTAAACAGCGTCACTTCCACCGCTGTCGTTCGGCACGACGTTGTTGCGTCGACGGCGGATGACGCGCGGGCGGGCGCGGCGAGGGGTGCTCACGACGGTCGTGTCGTCGTCGATGTCGATCGTCATGCCGCGGTCGATGTCCTCGGGTTCGCCGGATGCCTCCCAGACGACCGGGGCTTCCTCTTTGACCTTGCGACCGAGGATCCGATCGAGACCGAGCATGCCCCCGGCGACGATCGCGCCCACCGACCCGTAACGGCGACGAGCGGTGTCGATCATCTGCGCATCGGCCGAGAGCGGCGGTGAGCGATCGAGATCGTCGTGCTCGTCGCGCTGCTCGTCGCCCAGATCGTCGCCCGGTTTCTCCACGAGGTTCAGGGTAGCGATGGTCGATCGAACTCGGGTGTCCACCACTCGCCGATCGGTGGAACCTACTGTTGTGTTCGTGTTAGGAGGGCACGGTGTCGATCGCGTGGTGGCTGCGATGCGCGCCTCGCTCTGTGGTCGGCCCGTCTCCAGATTCGACGCCTCGCTCGACATCGGTCCGCATCCAGCCGAACGAAGTGTCGTCGAAACGGTCGATCTCGATCGTCGACGAGTCGTCATCGGGTTCGACGACGGGATCGTTCTCCAGACCTCGTTGCGCTGGAGCGGTGAGTGGCATCTGTATCGCGAACACGAACGTTGGTCGAAGCCGATGTCGATGGCCCGAGTGGTGATCGAAGTTCCCGGACGGGTCGCGGTTTGTTTCGGTGGTGCAGCCGTCGAGACCTATCGACACCCCGACGCCCGTCGGCACCCGCTGCTCGGTGGTGCGGGCCCCGACGTTCGTGCGGTTCGACTCGACGTCGATGGGCTGATCGATCGCCTCGTGCTCGCTTCCGATCATGCTCGATCGGTCGTCGACCTCCTCGGCGACGAGCACATGGTGACCGGAATCGGCAACGTGGTGCGCTCCGAAGTGCTGTGGTCGGTCGCCCTCGATCCACGAACACCGAGCGTCGAACTCGACGACGAGGATTGGCGTGACGTGATCGAAGCGACGCGCCGATTCGCCACCCAAGCACCGGATCGACTCGAGGTGTACGGACGTCTCGGTCAGATCTGTCGACGATGTCACGGAACCATCGGGTGCGACGAAGGTGACGACGGACGTCTCGTCTACTGGTGCCCGAATTGTCAGACCACGCTCGAGAACCCGCACCCGGTCCAGGTGCACGACGAACGATCCACCGACGTCCGTTTTCTCGACGAGGCCCGGATCGCCCGTGGGCGAGTGCAGATCTTCGACGACCTGCGTGACTACGGCTGATCGACCGTCAGGTCGAGGAAATCGCCTGTAATACGTCGAGTTTGGCGGCTCGGCGCGCTGGTCCGATGGCGGCCACGATGCCCACGACCACGGCGGCGATCAGGATGTTGACGATCGTCCCGAAGGGAATGACGATGGTCGTGACGATGGTGTCGGGCAACACCGACGCAACGGCGGCTCCGAGGGGGATGCCGACCACCACACCGAGCGAAGCGCCGAACACGGCGACGATGATCGCCTCCCAACGGATCGATCGCTTGAGCGTGCGCTTGCTCATGCCCACCGCGCGCAAGAGCCCGAACTCTCGCGTGCGTTCGAAGACACTGAGGGCCATGGTGTTGGCGATGCCGAGCACTGCGATGGCGATCGAGATGGCGAGCAAGCCGTAGATGATCGTCAACAACTGATCGATCTGATCTTCTTGGCTCTGCTGGAACTCGGCCTGATCCTGCACTTCGGCGCTCGGGAAATCTTCGGCGATCGCCTCGACGGCTCGTCGTGCGTCGGAGATCTCGACACCGTCCGAGATCTTGGCGCCGATGAAGAAGTCGACCGGTTCGGCAGTGGAAACCGACGCCAGGAGATCGAGTCCGATCAACCAGTTGCCGGCGATCGTCGAATCGGCGTACACGCCACCGACTTCGACCACGGAGGTCTTGCCGTTCTGCCAGGTGATCGTGAGTTGGTCACCCTCGCCGACTCCGTAGTCCTCGGCCGGATCACGATGGAGAAGGATCTTTCCGTCCTCGAGTGACTCGACCGAGCCGGACTGCAGATCGATGTCGACGAGTTCGCCGAACGCGCTGCCGCGCACGGCTCCGACTTCTTTCGGATCACCCTCGATCAGGACATCGGCACCCCGGAAGGGACTCACCGCCGACAGTTCGGGTAGTTCGGCCAACCGTTCCGCGAAAGAGGGGGGAAGGCCCTGGAAACTGGTCGGACCGTTGGTGATGAAGAAGTCGGCACTCACCGACGTACTGATCTGATCGCGGAACGTCTTCTGGATCGACGATGCGATGACGGCGACGGTGCTCACGAGAGCGAGTCCGATCATGAGAGCCGATGCCGTCGACGCCGTGCGTCGCGGTGTGCGTTGTGCATTGCGGCTGCCGAGTCGGCCGGCGATCGAGCGTGTCATGGGCCAGACGGGGAGTGGCAGGAGGCGGCTGATCACACGACTGGCCGGCGCGGCGACGGTCGTCGACAGGCTCGCGACTCCGAGGAAGAGAAGGACGGCACCCAGACCCGACAGCGCGAGAGTCCCGGCGGCGCCGCCCGGTTGGGCGAGGATGCCCGACGTGAAGGTCAGAACGCCCACGCCGAAGACGACGGATCCGACGACGAGACGTCGGTTCTTCTGCAGGGCCGAGAATCCCAACTCGGGTCGCATCGCAGCGACCGGTGGAATGCGACCGGCTCGCAGGGCGGGAATGAGTGCGGCGGCGACCGTGACGCCCACGCCGACCAGAATCGACACGAGGATCGTCCGCGCCGACACGATGAGTGACGCTGACGGGAAAGCGGCTCCGGTGGCGTTGAACAGAGCCACGATGCCGACCGCGACGCCCATGCCGGCGAAGACGCCGAGCACGGTGGCCAGAACCGAAACCACGAGTGACTCACCGATGATCATCGAACGGATCTGTCGGACACTGGCTCCCACCGCACGCAGCAGCGCGAGCTCGCGCAGCCGCTGACTCACGATGATGGCGAAGGTGTTGAAGATCAGAAAGGCACTGACGAACAAGGACACCGCGGCGAAACCGAGCAGGACGTTGCCGAAGATGCCGATGATGTCGTTGATCGCGCCGGCGGTCTCTTGCGCCGATTGCTCGCCGGTGATCACCTCGACGTCGCTCGGCAGGATCGAGCGCAATTCGTCCTGTACCGAACTCACCGAGGCTTCGGAATCGACGGCGATGTACACCGAGTCGACCAGACCCTTCGCGCCGAGGAACGAATCGGCCGTGACGGGATCGAATGCGGCGATCGCAGCACCACCACCGTTGTCGGTGTCGCCGGTGCCGGTCACTCCGACGAGGACGAATTCACCCTTGCCTTGCGGACCGACGATGGTGACGGTGTCGCCGATGTCGTAGCCGGCCCGTCGGGCCGACGACTTGTCGAGTGTGACCTCACCGTCGCTGGTGGCGGCTCGACCCTCGATGAGAGTGCGTCCGTCGAGTCCGTCGGGTCCGGTCCAGGCGATGCCGAACGACGGTCCGGAGGTGGCGAGCGGTTCGCCATCGGTCTTGATCACGGTCGCCGCCCGCAGCAAGTTGCCCTCGGCCAGTCGAACCCCGTCGACGTCGGCGATGGTGTCGACGAGTGTGGCGGGGACCGGATCCCGGTCGGCGCGTGCCGGATCGCCGAACGCCACGACACTGCGCACCTCGAGATCGATGCCCTCACTCAACACGGCGAAGAGATCGTTGATCGACTTCTTCACGCTGTCGGTGAGGATGAAGGCTCCCGACACGAACGCCACTCCGCTCACGACCGCGAGAGTCGTGAGAAGGATGCGGAACTTCCGGGCGAGGACGCCGCGGAGAGTCAGGCGGACGACGGGTCGGGCCATGGTGGGGTCAGGATCCGAATCGCTTCATGCGGTCGAGGACGCGCTCGGCGGTCGGATCGCTCATCTCGTCGACGACCTTGCCGTCGGCGAGAAAAACGACTCGATCGGCGTAAGCGGCGGCGACCGGATCGTGCGTGACCATCACGATCGTCTGACCGAGTTCGGCCACGGCGCGCTTCATGAACGACAGGATTTCGGCGCCCGTGCGGCTGTCGAGGTTTCCGGTGGGCTCGTCGGCGAAGATGATGTGCGGCTTGCTGGCCAGTGCACGAGCGACGGCGACGCGCTGTTGCTGACCACCCGACAGTTCGCTCGGTCGATGTCCGAGTCGATCTCGCAGATTGACCGCGTCGATCACGGTGTCGATCCATGCTTGATCGCGCTCGTCTCGACCGAGGTCGAGGGGCAACGTGATGTTCTCGTACGCCGTGAGAGTCGGGATGAGGTTGTACGACTGGAAGATGAACCCGACTTTCTCGCGGCGCAGAGTCGTGAGTTGGCGATCGCTCAGGCGAGCCAGGTCGTCGCTGCCGATGCTGACCGATCCCGACGTGAGGTCGTCGAGACCGGCGAGACAATGCATGAGAGTGCTCTTGCCCGAACCCGACGGGCCCATGATCGCCGTGAAGCGGCCCGATTCGAACGAAATCGTCACGCCGTCGAGCGCGCGCACCTCGCTGTCCTTGGTGCCGTAGATCTTGTAGGCGTCGACCGCCGCAGCGGCGACCGTGGGCGCCGAGACCGGCGATCCCGTGGACGAGGCGTTCATGCCGTCAGTCTGCCCGCCACGCCCACCGTTGCCACGTGGCGGACGTCGCCGAACGAGGGTGACGACTCGTCAGGACTTGCCGGGCTGCGCGAGCACGCGCAGGTAGGGCTTGACGGTCTTCCAGCCCTGCGGGAAGAGCTGTTTGGCCTCGTCGTCGGTGACTGCGGCTCCGATGATGACGTCCTGACCGTCGGTCCAGTTCGCCGGTGTGGCCACTTTGAACTTGGCGGTGAGTTGCAGCGAATCGATGACGCGCAACACTTCGTCGAAGTTGCGTCCGGTCGATGCCGGGTAGGTGATGGTCAACTTGACCTTCTTGTCGGGTCCGATCACGAACACACTGCGCACCGTCAGCGTGTCGTTCGCATTCGGGTGGATCATGTCGTAGAGATCGCTCACCTTGCGGTCGGGATCGCCGATCATCGGGAAATTGACCGGGGTTCCCTGGGTCTCGGCGATGTCGCCCTCCCACTTCACGTGGCTGTCGACCGGGTCGACCGAGAGTCCGATCACTTTCACGTTGCGCTTGTCGAACTCGGGCTTGATACGTGCGACGTAGCCGAGCTCGGTGGTGCACACCGGCGTGAAGTCCTTCGGGTGGCTGAAGAGAACGCCCCACGAGTCACCCAACCACTCGTGGAAGTGGATGGTTCCCTGGGTCGTGTCGGCCGTGAAATCAGGGGCGGTATCGCCGAGGCGGAGAGCCATGGTGGGTCCTTTCGGGACGAGCGGATCGATGGGACTCGCACCGTAGCCCCGAAAACCCGACCTGACAAGTCGGGAATTAGTCCTCGGTCGGGCTCGGGGGTGAAAGACTGGCCGAACGTGACGGAGGAGGACCCCATGGCCGGACAGCAGGTACCCGGAATCGATCGAGCGTCAGCGGACAAATTGCTGACCACCACCCGATCGGTGCGCAAACGACTCGATCTCGATCGACCGGTCGAACTCGACGTGGTGCGCGAGTGCATCGACATCGCGTTCCAGGCCCCGACCGGAACGAACGCGCAGAACTGGTCGTTCGTCGTGGTGACCGATCCCGCCAAGCGGGCCGCCATCGCCGATGCCTATCGACGTGGCGGAGAGGTGATGTCGGGTTCGGGATATCCGCCGCCGTTGCCGCCCGGTGATCCGCGTGAGCACGTGATGCCGCGAGTCATGGAGTCGGCCACGTATCTCGGAGAGGTTCTCGAACGCGTTCCGGTGCACGTGATTCCGTGCGTTCAGGGTCGTGTCGAATCGGTGCCGATGGTGGTGGCTCAGGCCAGCACGTACGGATCGATCCTGCCGGCGGCGTGGAGTTTCATGCTCGCTCTCCGTGCCCGCGGGCTCGGAACCGCGTGGACCACGATTCATCTCTTCCACGAGAAGGAGATCGCGTCGTTGCTCGGGATCCCCGACGACTGGACGCAGACCGCTCTGTTTCCGGTTGCGTACTACACCGGAGACGACTTCCAACCCGCTCATCGTCTCGATTCGGATTCGCTGGTGCACGTCGACGCTTGGGGTTCGCGCCGGTGAGTGTGCGCGTCGATCCGCGGGTGATCGGCGAACATCTCGAGGGGCGCGACGTGGCGTACGTCCTGTCGGTGCGCGACGGTCGGGTGCACGTCATCGCTCATCGCCTACGCGCCGATGGCAACGTGGTGTCGATCGCGACGCCGGGAGGATCGCTGGCCGATCGACTCGACGTGGATCCGCGCGTCACGGTGCTCTGGCCGCCGTCGCGATCAGTGGGTGAGTACGGGTTGTATTCGCTCATCGCGGACGGCGACGGTCGACGATGTGGTGAGGATGTGGA
>JBEDFW010000207.1:0-2874 GCA_041174985.1 Actinomycetota bacterium
GGGGTGGCAGATCTCGATCGAAGCCGAGATCGGTCGGGCCGTCGAATTCGGTCCGCGAGTTCTCGCCGCCAAGATGGACGAGACGTGGCACGCCGGAGTCGTGTTCCTCGGTACCAACTACTGGCGCGATCAGGACAAGTACGAGGCCGATCTGGTCCGGATTCTCGATCGGCTCGCGCCCCGACCGACGATTCTCGTGTCGGTCTCGGAATGGCGCGACGAACAACGCGAAGTGAACGAAGTGATCGCCGATCAAGTACTGAGTCGCGACAACGTCTGGTTGCTCGACTGGCGGACCATCAGCCGAACTCCGGGGGTGCTGTCGTCCGACGACATCCACCCGAGTCGAGAGGGCTCCGAGTTGCTGGTGTCGTCGCTCGCTGCTCTGCTCGGCAGTGCACCGGGTGACGAACCCGGTGCGTGTCTGCCGTCGGAGTTCAGTGACGATCAGTTGCTGCCCGACGGCTACGAGATGCCCGGGACCACCGACGGTGAGTCGTCCGATTCGGTGCCGGTCGACACCACCGACCCGGTCGCCACCACACCGGGTGCCACCACCACGATTCCCTGAACGTCACAGCGGTTGTGATCAGGATCCGAACGCCACACACTTGAGAGGTGCTCCAGGTCCAGGCTCTGTCGGTCGAAGTGGGTGGTCGCCTCGTGGTCGACCAGGCCACATTCACCGTCATGCCCAAGGACAAGGTCGGATTGGTCGGGCGCAACGGCGCTGGGAAGACGAGCCTGTTCAAAGTGCTCGGCGGAGACGCCGAACCGACGCTCGGCAAGGTGATCCGTAAGGGTGGTTTCGGTTATCTGCCCCAGGACCCGCGTATCGCCGGAGTGTTCGACGGTCGTACGGCGATCTCGCACATCCTCTCGGGTCGACAGGTCGACGAAGACCTGGCCCGTCTCGAGAAGTTGCGCATCGCCATGGAAGAGGACTCGAGCGACCGCAACGTGTCGCGTTATTCGCGAGCCGAAGAGGAATTCGCGCTGAAGGGCGGGTACGCCGCCGAGAGCGAAGCACGATCGATCGCGGCCGGTCTCGGATTGCAGGCCGCTCGTCTGGCGCTGCCGGTGGGTGTGTTGTCGGGCGGTGAGCGACGACGCGTCGAGTTGTCACGCATCTTGTTCGCGGGAAGCGACGTGTTGTTGCTCGACGAGCCGACCAACCACCTCGACATCGACGCCAAGACCTGGCTCCTCCAGTTCTTGCGCCAGTACCGCGGTGCGTTGTTGGTGATCAGCCACGACCTCGACCTGCTCGACGAAGCCATCACGCGCGTCCTTCATCTCGATCGGCCAGCCGAGGACGCGACCGGAAACGTCGTCGAGTACCGCGGCACGTACAGCCAGTACCGCAAGGCGCGCGCCGAGGACGAAATTCGTCTCGCCAAGAAGGCGGCCTTGCAGGCCAAGGAGATCCAGCGACTGCAGACGGTCGTCGATCGCTTCGGTGCCAAGGCGACGAAGGCCGCCATGGCCCACAGCATCGAGAAGCGCATCGACCGTCTGGAAGGCGAGCGCGTCGTCGCCCCCACGTCGCAGCGATCCATCCGAGTTCGCTTCCCCGATCCGCCGCCGTGTGGCCAGACGGTGCTCACGGCCGAGCACCTCTGCAAGGGATACGGCGGCCCGCTGGTGTTCGAGGACGTGTCGTTCGACCTCGGTCGTGGCGAACGTCTGCTCGTGCTCGGGCTCAACGGTGCCGGAAAGACGAGTCTGCTGCGGATTCTCGCCGGAGAGACCTCGGCCGACCTCGGCGACTTCCACTTCGGTCACCAGGTGCACGCGGGCTACTACGCGCAGGAGCACGACAATCTCGACACCACGGCGTCGTTGCTCGACAACATTCGTCACGAAGTCCCGCCGGGCGTCCAGCTCACCGAAACCGAGTTGCGTGGACTGCTCGGCATGTTCGGTCTGACGGGGGAGAAGGTGTTCCAGCGATCGGGCACGTTGTCCGGCGGCGAGAAGACCAAGTTGGCGCTTGCGATGCTGATGGTCGGTCGCAACAACCTGTTGCTGCTCGACGAGCCGACCAACAACCTCGACCCGCCGAGTCGTGATGCCGTGGCCGAGGCGCTGTCGGGGTGGAAGGGCGCGATCGTGTTCGTGAGTCACGACACCGAATTCGTCGAGAAGTTGGAGCCGACCAAGGTGCTCCTGATGCCCGACGGCGAGGTCGACTACTTCTCCTCCTCCTGGCTCGACCTCGTCTCCCTTTCCTGAAGAATTCACCCACCCTGTAGCGCTGGCTACTTCCAGGTGGCGTCTTCTGTACAGAGTGGGAGGATTTCGGCGGTTAGGGTGCGGGCATGCACGTCGGAATTTTCGGTGGATCGGCCAATGACGGGACCCTCGGGTCGATGATCTCGGAGGCGGCCCGGGCCGAGAAGGACGGATTCGCCAGTTTCTGGATCCCTCAGATCTTCAATCATGATGCCCTCACGGCGCTCGCGGTGATCGGCCGGGAAGTGCCACGTATCGAATTGGGCACGAGTGTCGTTCCGACCTACCCCCGTCATCCGATGATGATGGCGCAGCAAGCGCTCACGGTGAACGCCGCCTGTGAGGGCCGTTTGTGTCTGGGCATCGGACTCAGCCATCAGATGGTGGTCGAGGGGATGTGGGGCATGAGCTTCGACAAGCCCGTGCGTCACATGCGTGAATACCTCGAAGTGATGATGCCGCTGCTCGAAGGCAAGCCGGTGTCGCACGCCGGTGAAGCGTTTCGAGTGAACGGCGGAATCAGTGTCCCGGGCGGAACACGACCTGGCGTGGTCGTCGCAGCGCTCGGTGAGCAGATGTTGAACGTGACTGCTGCTCTTGCCGATGGAACCCTCACCTGGTGCACCGGTCCGCAGACCC
>JBEDFW010000208.1:0-5698 GCA_041174985.1 Actinomycetota bacterium
GATCGGTCGAGTTCTCCCGTGTTTCGCGCGTCAATCGCGCCGATACTTCCACCACCGTTCTCGAACTGTCCGATGTCACCGCCGTCGACGAACGCGGTCGAACCGCTGTCCAGTCGGTGTCGCTCACGGTCGGTCGTGGCGAGATCGTCGGCGTCGCTGGTGTGGCCGGGAACGGCCAGCGCGAACTCGCCGAGGTGATCGCCGGCATGCGGTCGTGCAGTGCCGGAACGATCTCGGTGGCCGGTCAGTCGGTCCAGTCCGGCCGGGCTCGCGCCGCGATCGACAGTGGGATCGCGCACATCCCCGAAGATCGTCTGCACACCGGCCTCGCCTCGTCGCATTCGGTCGAGGACAACATGGCCCTCAAGAATTACCGGAGTCGTGAGTTGTCGCCGTTCCGACTGTTGCGTCGCAAGGCGATTCGCGAGCAGGCGACCGGACTCGTCGATCGCTACGACGTGAAGACTCCCGGCACAACCACGCCGGTTCGCCTCTTGTCGGGTGGCAACGTGCAAAAGGTGCTTCTCGCCCGCGAGTTCTCGGCCATGCCCAAGGTTCTCGTCGCCGCATCACCCACTCGCGGACTCGACGTCGGAGCGATCGAGACTGTGCGCGAGCGTCTGGTCGAAGCAGCCGAGAACGGCGTCGGCATCCTGCTCATCAGCGAAGATCTCGACGAGATCATGTCGCTCGCCGACCGCATCCTCGTGATCTACGAAGGCCGCATCGTGGACGACGTGCCCGCCGAAGGCGCCGACCGTCAACGCATCGGCCTCACCATGGGTGGCGTCACCGCTGGAGCGGCGCGATGAAGTCACCGGTCCGTCTCGAACGTCGACTCGAACAGCCGAAATGGCTGAACTGGGCCATTCCGGTCATCTCACTCGTGACCGCACTCATCCTCGGCGCCGTCGTGTTGAGGCTCACGGGGAAGAATCCGCTCGAGGTCTACGACCGCATCTTCGAGCGCGGCTTCCTCGGCAAGCGGGCGATCCAGGGCACGCTCGTCACGGCGACACCCCTCGCCTTCACCGGGCTCTGTGCCGCCGTCGCCTTCCGCATGGGTGTCATCAACATCGGTGGCGAAGGACAGTTCTACGTCGGTGCGATCGGTGGCGCATGGGTCGGCATCGCGATGAGCGGACAGCCGGTCGGTGTGGTCGTGCTCGCCATGGTCGTGATGGGCATGCTCTTCGGTGCCGCCTACGGCTCGATCGTCGGTGTCCTCAGGGCTCGCTTCAACACGAACGAGATCATCACGTCGCTGATGCTCAACTACCTCGCCGGCATCCTCCTCAACTACCTGATCTTCAACTCGCGCTCGTACTGGCGCGATCCGCGATCGCAAGGATTCCCCTCGGGCAAGCCGATCGGTGCCCGCAACGAGTGGACCGACTACGTGCTCGGCGGCGTGAAGATCCCCCTCGGTTTCGTCCTCGCCGTCGTGGCGTCGGGAGCGATCTGGGTTCTCTACAAGCGCACTCGCTTCGGCTTCGAAGTAGGAGTGATCGCCGATTCGCCCCGAGCCGCGCGCTACGCCGGTATTCGCACGCGATCGACGATCGTGCTCGTGATGGCACTGTCGGGTGCGCTGGCCGGACTCGGCGGTGCGTCCGACGTCGGCGACTTCCGCCACATCCTCGACGCCAAGGGACTGCAGCTCGGTGGTGTGGGATACACCGGCATCGTCGTGGCCGCTCTCGCCCGCTTCAATCCGTACTCCACCATCGTCGTGGCGTTCTTGCTGGGCGGACTCACCAACGCCGGTTACGCACTGCAGGGACCCGACTTCCCGAGCGGTCTGGTCGGCACGATCCAGGGACTCATCCTCTTCACCGCCGTCGCCGGTGAAATCTTGGTGCGTTACCGGATCAGACCGAATCGACGACGGATGGAGGTGGTGGCGTCGTGAACACCAACCTGCTCGTCGTCATCGCCGCATCGGCTGTCTTCTACGGGACGCCGCTCTTCTTCGCCGCACTCGGTGGAGTGTTCACCGAACGCAGCGGTGTGCTGAACCTCGGTGTCGAGGGCACCATGCTCATCGGTGCGGTCACGGGTGCTTGGGCATCACAGCACGTCGGAGGAAGTGCGTGGTTCACGGTGCTCGTGTCGATCCTGATCGGCATGGCCGCTGGAGCGGTGGTCGCACTTCTCCACGCGTTCTTGTGCATCACGCTTCGCACCAACCAGACGGTGGCCGGTCTGGCCATCACCATCGCCGCCGGAGGAGTGGGTCTGTCGAGTTACTTCGCCAACATCTGGGACGTGGCGGCCAATCCGGTCGATCGTCCGATCCGCAAACTCGACGTGCTCGGTCTGGCCGACACGCCGATCCTGGGTCCGATCGTGTTCAATCAGACGATCCTCACCTACGTGTCGTGGGTGATGGTCGCCGTCGCCTCCTGGTATCTGTTCCGCACCAAGATCGGTTTGCAGCTCCGCGCGGTGGGCGAATCGCCGCAGACCGCCGACGCCATGGGCATCAGCGTGGTGAAGTACCGCTATCTGCACACCGTCCTCGGTGGTTCGCTCGCCGGACTGGGTGGAGTGTTCTACAGCCTGGCCATCGTGCCCCTGTGGGTGGACGGCATGACCAAAGGAGCCGGCTGGATCGCCATCGCTCTCGTCATCTTCGGTTTCTGGCGACCCGGACTCACGCTGGTCGGCGCCTACCTGTTCGGTGCCCTGCAGTCGCTCGGCACCGCACTCAAGGCTCGCAACGTGAGCATCAGCGGCGACATCCTCGACGCCTTGCCCTTCTTCATGACCATCGTCGTACTCGTGCTGATCTCCAGCCGCTTCGCGCATCGTCGCCTCGGTGCACCGGCCTCGCTCGGAGTGCCGTACGAGCGCGAAGAACGATGACCTCGATCACCAACGTCACTCCCGAACTTCGGCGCGTCTGGCACCCGGTCGGTCGGATCGAATCGTTCGGCAGCGAACCCACTCGGATCGAGCTGGTCGGGGACGCTTACGTGGTTGTTCGCCTCGGCGGCGAGATCAAGGCTTTTCGCGACGTGTGTCCGCACCGTTTCGCACGCTTGTCCGATGGTTGCGTGATCGACGACACCATTCAGTGTCCGTATCACGGATGGCAGTTCTCGGCCGAGGGTCGATGCGTGCACGTGCCGGCGATGGGCGACGAGACGACTCCCCCGCCCGCTCGGCTCACCGCTCCTCACGTGATGGAACGCTACGGAATGGTCTGGATCGCACCCGACGAGCCGGTGACCGAACCACTCGAGATCGCCGAGTGGGACGATCCGTCGCTCGACAAGGTCTGGATCGACCCGGTCGACGTGAAGGCCGGAGCGGCCCAGATCATCGACAACTTCCTCGACTTCGCTCATTTTCCGTACGTGCACCGAGGCACCTTCGGATCCGACAAGGACCGCATCGTCCATGACTACTCGACCGTGCGCAGTGACGACGGTTGGGGGTTCGTCGTCGACTATCCGCACGTGATCGAGAACCACGAGGACCCGCAAGTGGCGACGGGTGAACACCCGCTCGTTCAACCACGAGAGATGCGATACGACTTCCGAGTTCCGTTCTCGGCGAATCTTCGTTTGTTCCTGCCCCTCACCGGCATGATCAACGCCATCGTGTTGTGGTGTCAACCGATGACTCTCGACTCGACGCGCGTGCACATGGTGATGTTGCGCAACGACTGCCCCGATGAGTCGAGTCGCCGCGCGGCGATCGCCTACGAATTGCGAGTCTTCGACGAGGACCTGACGATTCTCGAACGGCTTCCCGACACGTCGGTTCCACTCGAACGCGGACAGGTGCACGTGCGCAGTGATCGACACACCGTCGAGTACCGCCGCATCCTCCACCGCCTCGTCACGGTGTGATTGGTGTTTGGTGAGGATTCTTCACCGCAAAGGTCAAGATCACGCACCAGAATCAGGGATCCCGGAGTCAGATCCGTTCGAACTCGAGCAGCGCCTCTTCGTGTTCGACACCTGTCATCACCACGTGCAGTCGATTCGACTGGATGGTGTAGCGGTGGACTTCCGGACCACGCGAGCCCGTCGCATTCACGACGAGATCCTCACCGGCGAAGATCGCCGTCTTGGTGACCGGACCAGTGGGTGACTCGCCGGCGAACACCGTCTGGCCGTCGACGACGATCGTGTCGAGACGACGTTCGGTTCGCTTGCGTCCCTTCCAGCGAATGATCTGAGACACGGTGACCGCTTCGTCCTTCAATCCGATGGTCGTGACCGAACGATGGAACAGGTGGGTGACCTCGTCGTCGACGTCGTCGGGTGACATGCCTCGCGCCGTCAGCCATTCGCGGTATCCGGTGTGAGCCACGAGCTTCCACGAACCGCGCCACGCACGGATCGGACCGGACACTTTCGTACGACTTCGACCGGTTCGCGGCTTGGCCGAGAACAGGCCGCGCATGGCTCCGACCTTGGCCCGCTGCAGGAGCATGTCGGGGTTGAACAGCCTCGGCAACATGCACGTACCCTAGACCGTCATGAGAACTTCCCGAAACGACGGCGGCTCGTGACGGACGACTTCGGCGCGGAGTACTACCGGCGCTTCTACGGCCGCAACGGTGTGCACGACCGTCGCAAGATCGCCCACCTCGCCTCGGCTGTGCACGGAATGTGCGCCTGGTGGGGGGTCACTCCCCGATCGGTGCTCGACGTGGGTGCAGGTGTCGGCATGTGGCGCGACTGGTACCGCGACACGCATCCGCGGGTGAAGGTGGTGTCGACCGATGTCAGCGACTACGCGTGTCGGAAGTACGGACACGAACTTCGCGACATCGCCACGTGGACGCCTTCCCGCCAGTTCGATCTCGTGATCTGTCATGGCGTCCTGCAGTACCCCGACGATCGGGCCGCTTCATCGGCCATCGCCAACATCGCCACTGCCTGCCGCCACGTGCTCTATCTGGAGCTGCCGACCGCCCTCGACTTCCGAACGATCGTCGACCCGGCTGCCACCGACATGGACGTTCACCATCGTTCGGCTGAGTGGTATCGCCAACGGCTCGACCCGCACTTCATCCAGGCCGGGGCCGGACTCTGGGTTCGACGTGGTGGTGGAGTGCTTCTCTACGAACTCGAACGGTCGCGCTGAGTCGCGGCTCGTCCGATCACGGCTTCACGGCACGACGAACCGGGCGGTCCCAACCGGGCTGACCGGTCGGCTTCGGACCGGGCCACAAGCGTGGACCCATTTCGACCATTCCGTGATGCGACCCGTACTCGCCGAGCAGGTTGAGGTAGGGCTCGGCTTCGAACGCCTCTGCACCGCGCACGCCCGTGTTCTTCCAGGTGCCGTTCGACAGGAGTTCGAGGGCCACGACCGGACAGATCGCCGTCTGCCACAACACGGCCTGCGATCCCCACTCGCGCATCGTGGTCTCGTTGTCGGCCACGTGATACAGGTACACCTCGCGTGGCTCGCCGTACGACATGCCCTTCACCCAGATGCCCGCGCAGGTCTTGCCGTTCATGAGGTGACCGAGTTTGGCCGGGTTGGGTAGCACTGCGGCCAACACGTCACGGGGGGCGACAGCCACGTCGCCCACGCGAACCGGATCGACCGAATCGAGACCGAGATACGCGAAGGTCTTCAACCAGTCGATGAACTCGGCGCCCAGTCCGTACTTGAACGTCACCCGATTGCAGTCGATCTCACGCGGGATGAGAAGAACTTCTTCGTGTTC
>JBEDFW010000209.1:0-7249 GCA_041174985.1 Actinomycetota bacterium
CGTGTCGACCCGGCTCTCGGCACCGTCGTCCACGTGGTCGGTCATCGTCAGGGTCGTCCGAACCTGCCCTCCAACACCGATACCGCCCGCTGCCCGTTCTGCCCCGGGGGGCTCGAGGCCCCCGAGCCCTACGACGTTCGTTGGTTCCCGAATCGTTGGCCGGCCCTACCTGGCGATCGCTGTGAAGTGGTTCTCTACTCCCCCGATCACGATGCGTCACTCGCCACTCTCGAGGCCGAACACGTGCGGCGGCTCGTCGATCTGTGGTCCGAGCGAACGTACGCACTCGGATCGCGATCCGACATCGCCTACGTCTTGGTGTTCGAGAATCGCGGTGCGTCGGTCGGTGCCACGATCTCGCATCCTCACGGTCAGATCTACGCCTACGACCACGTGCCCGATCGCCCGAACCGACTTCTCGCCGCCGCACCGGTCGCACCCGAATCGAACGTGATCGCGGCCGACGACCACTGGATCACTTTCGTTCCGTGGGCGCCGGTTCATCCCACCGCCGTCACCATCGCGCCTCGCCAGGCGCGTCGCGACCTCACCGAACTCGACGACGACGAACGCACGTCGCTCGCCCGCGTCCTGATCGACACGTGTCGTCGGCTCGATGCGCTCTTCGGTGCTCCGATCCCGTACATGATGTGGATCAATCAACGTCCGTTCGACGGCAGTCACCCGGACGCGGTCATGTCGATCGAGTTCGTGTCGCCGTGGCGGGATCGCGATCTGCCGCGATACGTCGCCGCGGCCGAGATCGGAGCCGGTGAATACTTCAATCCGGTCGTTCCCGAAGAACTCGCCGCGCGACTGCGCGAGTCGTAGGTCGTCAGTCGCGATAGGGGGCGAACGACGGCGGACGCTTGTCGAGGTACGACTGCACGCCTTCTTGGAAGTCGGGTCGCATCAGTGACTCGTTCATGAGACGAATCGCCGTGGTGGTGGCGGGTCCGGCCTCGTTCTCCCAGTCGCCGTACACCTGCTTCTTCATCACGGCCCAACTGGTCGGACAACAGTTCTCGGCCATGTCCTGCGCGTAGGCCATCACGTGCGACATCAAGTCCTCGGGGGCCAGCACACCGTTCACGACGCCGAGCCGCTCGGCCTCCTCGGCCGTGAAGACTCGACCCGAGAGCAACAAGTCGAGAGCGCGAGCGTTTCCGACGAGACGGGGCAGCGCCCACGACGCGCCGTACTCGGCGATGAGACCTCGCCGCGAGAAGGCGGTGGTGAACTTCACACCGCTCGCCGCGAAACGCAGGTCGCAGAAGAGTGCCATCACGAAGCCGACACCGGCGACCGCGCCGTTGATGGCGGCGATGATCGGCTTCGGGTGCTCGAGCATGTCGCTGAAGCGTCCGGCTCCGGTGGCGGCTCCGGCTCCACCGGACGGATTGGCACGAATCTGATTGAGCGCGTCCATGTCGGCTCCGGGGCAGAAGCCGCGGCCGGCGCCGGTCACCACGATCACTCGAATGTCGTCGCGATCGCGAGCCTCACCGAGACGGGCGAAGAACGCCGCCGACATCGCTGCGCTCCAGGCGTTCAGACGATCGGGTTTGTTGAGCGTGATGACACCCACTCCAGGGGCGGCGACGTCGAGCAGGACGAGATCGGAGGATGCGTCGGTCATGTCGCCGACGGTACTTCATCGTGCGTCGGACCCGACTCGTCGGAGGTCGGTCGTACACGGCAGTACACGAGATACGCGATCCCGCCGATGACGAGCACGATCGCCATCCACTGATTGAGGCGCAGGCCGCCACCTTCCTTGGTGGGGTCGACGCGCAGCCCCTCGATCCAGAAGCGACCGATTCCGTAACCGATCGCATAGACGGCGAACAAGCGGAGGGGGAACCGCGTCATCATGCGCCGTCCCAGAATCACGAGCACGACGCAGAGCGCGAGATTCCAGAGCGATTCGTAGAGGAACGTCGGATGGAAGAGAGTGCCGGGCTCGTAACCGGCGGACAGTGCCTTCGCCGCGTCGATCTCGAGACCCCACGGGAGATCGGTCGGCCGACCGAACAACTCCTGATTGAACCAATTGCCCCAACGCCCGACCGCTTGCGCGAGCGGAACGGCCGGCGCCGCCGCCCACAACATCGGCGCGATGGCGAGACCTCGTCGGCGAGCGATCACGACGGCGACCACCACTCCGAGGAGGAGGCCCCCCGGAATTCCGAGGCCGCCCTTCCACACCTTCAAGATGTCGCCGGGCGAATCGGAGAAGCGTTCCCACTCGGTGGCCACGTGATAGAGGCGTGCACCGAGAACACCCGCTGGCACGGCCCAGATCAGAATCGCCGACGCGTCCTCGGGGCCGCCGATGCCGATCGTGGCCATGCGACGCCCGAACAACCAGGCGGCGATCAGCACACCGAGTGCGATCATGAGACCGTAGGCCCGCAATTCGAGCGGACCGATGTTCAATGAGCCACTTCCCGGACTGGGCAGTGAGGCGAGCAGCGACGAGATCACACGCGCACCTAGGCGAGCACGCGACCGGCGAACGTCACCGCGGCGTCGAAGATCAGATCCTTGTCGTAGTCCTGAGTGGCGACGTGGTAGCTCCGGTCGAGCAGGATGCGTTCGACGGGCCCGCCCCACTGCTCGGCGAGTTGATCGCTCTGCACCGGATCGACGACGTGATCGTTCCGCGACGTGATGAGGAGCATCGGCACCGAGCTCGATGCGTAGCGATCGACCATCGGAGCGACTCCGTCCTGAACGAGTGACAACAGCGCACGGAGCGGCGTTTCGGGATACGAGATCTCGACCACGTCGGGATCGGCGATGTCGGACCCGATTCCCGGCATGACTTCGGTACCACCGGCCAACATCTCCTCGACCATGGCCACCACTTCGGGGGCCTGCGGTTGAGCAGCCGGATTGATGCACACGATGCCGGCGACCTCGGGGTGCTGCAGAGCCGTCCACAACGTGAGCGATCCACCCATCGACAAACCGGTCACCACGACACGATCACACCGCGCCGCCAAGGCGCGGTACGCCGACTCGACTTCAGCGGTCCAGTGGGACCATCGAGTCGACACCATGTCGGACACCGCGGTCCCGTGGCCGGGGAGTCGGGGCAGTTCGACGTGGTATCCGGCCGCCGCGAACGCTTCGGCCACACCACGCATCGACGACGGATTTCCGGTGAAACCGTGGATGCAGAGCGCGCCGTGACGACTCGAGCCCTGATGACTCCAGGCCTCGGCGCCAGCGAGAACGGGTGACGGATCGACGTGGCCGGACGATGTCGGCGAAGGAGGTGTCATGACGACGTTCTAGCCGATGACGGGTGCTGAGCGACCGCCAGACGCAGATGCAGGATCTCGGCCTGTCGTCGGGCCTGCTCGGCCTCGTGCGCCACTTGAAGCGTGCGCAGTCGGGTCGCGATCGATTCGGCATGGATCCTCGACTGGACGTCGAAACGGGCCTCCAGATGTGGCACCGCCTCTTCGAAACGACGCGCCGCGGTGTAGGCACGGGCCAGATCGGTGTGCGCTTCGAGCATCTGGACGCGCGCTCCCACGAGAGTGGCGAAATCGAGGGCCCGCTTTAGATGGGCGATCGCTTCGTCGAGACGACCCTCCTCGATCTCGAGTCGGCCGTAGGCGAGCTCGATTCGACTGCGGTCGAGATCGTCGAACGTGACCGATGCGGACTCGAGTTCGTCGAGTGCGTCGGCGAGCAACTCGCGTGCGACGTCGACGTCACCGTCTCCCCCGCGACGAGCGAACACTTGTGCCGACGCCGTGAGGACCTCGGGAAGGAAACTCGGGGCGTCGGCTCGACACGACCCGAGAGCCGCCGACGCCAACTCCACGGCTTCGTCGTGCTCGCCGCGTTCGGAGCGCAGAGACGACACGTTCGCCACGATGAGGGCGTCGATGTCGCGTCGGTCGTAGGCCTCGTTGGCCGCGAGGGCCGCTTCGTAGTTGACGATGGCACGATCGGCGTCACCCAGTTCGTGATGAATCGTGGCGATCGTGTTCAGGATGTTTCCTTCGTCGACCCGATGATCGGTCGAGCGATAGAGCGACAGGGCGCGCAGGCACTGCGCCAAGGCTTCGGAGTGATTGCCCGAATCGGTGTGGATCAAACCGATGAGGTGCAGACACCAGGCGCGCACGAGTGGCAGCCCGTTGGCGTCGGCGAACTCGTCGGCCTCAGCGGCGAGCGCGAAAGCATCACCCGGATCACCGTCGTAATGAGCGAGCGCAGCCAAGCGATAGAGACTCTCCCCCTCGACATCGAGGTTGCCATCACGTCGAGCGAGACGTCGAGCGTCCTGGACCATTCGGCGCGCTCGACCCGGATCCGTCGCCTCGACGGCCCGTGCTCGTTCGAGCAGACTCGACGCGTCGTCGACCGTCGATCGTGCGCGCTCCTCGTCGTTCACACGGGGTTCATCGGCCGATCAGGGGGACGACTTGAGAACGAAGCACGAATTTCCTCGCTACGGGCGGTCCGGGCGACCACAATGCCGAGGGTGAGAACCCGCCAGCGACGTGTCGATCGGGCCGCCGTCGCGGGCCTGGTTCCCCTGGTGGCCGTCCTGCCCATCTTTCTCCTGGCGATGACCCCTTTCTGGTGGCTGATCAGCCGCTTCGTCACGATCGGGTACCTCCCCTCGGTGGCCGTCTACGTGGTGGCCGGTGGACTGCTCTTCGTCCCGGTGGTTCAGCGCCGGGTTCTCACCCGACTGATCGGGGCCCGCCGTCCCACCCGGGACGAGGCGCTCCGTCTCCAACGGGCCTTCGACGAAGTGACCCAGGCCTTGCACATCCGTGACCACCGATTCGCCGTCGGTGTGATCGACGACGACGATCTCAACGCCTTCGCCTGCGGTGGTCACCTGGTCGTCGTGACCTCGTTCGCCGCCCGTGAACTCGATCACGACGCGTTGTGCGGTGTGCTCGCCCACGAGTTCTGCCACCACCTGGGTTCGCACACCGTGGCTCTCACTCTCCAGCAATGGTTACTCGTTCCGGTCGACGCTCTCGCAAGAATCGGATCGTTTCTCGACAACGTCGCCGTGGCGGCGGCGTCGACGTTCGGCCGTCGATCCCGCCCGGTGGAGGTCACCGGCCGTCTCGTCGCGCCGATCTTCCGAGCTCTCGCACGGTTCTTCGGCCTCGGCCGTGTCGTGTCGACCGTTGCATCGAATCTCGTCGGTCGGGCCGCCGAGTATTCGGCCGACCGTCGTGTCGTCACGATGGGTTACGGACGTCAGCTCTCGTCGGCCTTGCGACGCACGATTCCGGCCGAACGAGCCACCGCGGAACGCCGGTGGTCACGACTCTTCGAGTCCCATCCGCCGGCCCGTACACGTGTCGCTCGACTCGAAGCCACCATGCGGCGAGGCCGATGACCGACCGAATCCACCGGTCGGGCATCTGCGACAATGGCAAGGTGAAGGCAGTCGGCCTCGTTGCCCACGGAATGGTGCTCGTCGCGCTCGCGGCCTGCGCGAGCGACGACGCCGCTCCGTCGACCACGGCAGCGGTGCCACTCACCACGTCGACCACTTCGACGTCGACCAGCACCACGACACTCGCGCCCACCACGACCGTGTACGCCGGGCCTCCGACTCTCGCCCCGGGAGCCACCCTGCCGATCCCTGATCTTCCACCCGGTCCCGATGCGGTCGATCCCGACGTCGAGATCGGCACGATCGAGATCCCGGCGATCATGTTGTCGTCGACCATCCACTACGGGATCACCGACGCCACCTTCGATCGTGGTGTGGGCTGGTGGCCCAACACCGCACAGCCCGGTGAAGTCGGCAACGTCGTGCTCGGTGGACACCGAACCAGCCGTCCGCAACCGTTCCGTTACCTCGATCTGCTCGAACCCGGTGACGAGATCGTCTTCACCACGTCCACCGGTCGACACGTGTACTCGGTGTCGCGCACCGAGATCGTGTATCCCGATGCGATGTGGATCGTCGACCAGACGTCGACTGCCACTGCGACGCTCTTCGCCTGCCACCCCCTCGGATCGACGAAGCAACGCATCGTGATCTTCGCCGACTACGTCCGACGAGAGGCGTGATCGTGCGTCACGGACGAGCCCTCGCGGCCGGACTGCTCGTCGCCGCTTCGATGCCGCCCTGGGGATGGTGGCCGCTCTCGTTCGTCGGTCTCGTCGTTCTGTCGCGACTCGAATGGAAGGACACGGTCAGCCGCCGTCGAACCTTCGTCACCGGAACCTTGTTCGGTCTCGGTTGGTTCCTACCCGCTCTCGCTTGGATGTGGTTCCTCACCGCGCCGGGCTATCTCGTCGCAGCCCTCCTCTTCGCATCACTGCACGGGGTCGCTTCGCTGATCGTCGTCGCAACCGACGCCCAGCGTCGGCTCGTCGTCGCCCCGGCGGTCCACACCATCGTCGAAGTCCTCCGACTCTCGTTTCCTTTCGGCGGAGTTCCGCTCGCCACGCTCGGCATCGCTCAGGTCGCCGGACCACTGAACGACGTCGCCCGCCTGGGCGGGGTGATCGCGCTCACGTGGATCACGTGGCAGGTCTCGACTCTCGTCGCCACGTGGCGCAAACCGACCGATTGGCGCCGCGGGGTGCTGGCCGCGTGCGCCGTGACCGTGGTGGCGGCCGGGTTCGCACCACGCGGTTCCGACACCGGGGTGACCATCGATGTCGTGGCGGTCCAGGGCGGCGGACCACAGGGCACCCGCGCGGTCGACACCGATCCACGCGACGTGTTCGAACGACATCTCGACGCGACCCGCACCGTCGAAGGCCGACCCGATCTCGTGGTCTGGCCGGAGAACGTCATCGACGTGGCCACCTTCGCCGACAGCGTCGAACTCACCGAGATCGCAGCCGAAGCGGCGCGACTCGACGCTCCGTTCCTCGTCGGTGTGACCGAGGACGTCGACGCCGAGTCGTTCACCAACGCTCAAGTCGTCGTGAGTGCCTCGGGTGAGGTCGTCGACCGCTACGACAAGGTTCGGCGCGTGCCCTTCGGTGAGTACATGCCGCTGCGCGGACTCCTCGACGCCGTCGGCGCCCCTGTCGATCTCGTTCCACGTGACGCGGTTGCCGGCACGGGTCGTGCCCGACTCGACGTTCCTCTCGTTGCGGGTCCCGTCGACGAATTACGAACGTCGGTCGTGATCTCGTGGGAGGTCTTCTTCGGCGGGCGTGCTCGCGAGGGTGTGGCCGACGGTGGTGGGCTCGTCGTCAATCCGACCAACGGATCGAGTTACACGTGGAC
>JBEDFW010000210.1:0-9956 GCA_041174985.1 Actinomycetota bacterium
GTCATCGGGCGACATGCAGATGGATCTCGGTTCGCTCGAGACTGCCGATGCCACCGTCACCACCGACTGGGCCACCGCCCGCGCGATGTTCGCCATCGGCGACCAGGCCGCCGCGATGCAAGCCTTCATGACCGGCAAGATCAAGGTCGAGGGCGACATGATGAAGATCATGTCGATGCAGACGGCCGTTCCTCAGAACGACGTCACCCTGAAGATCGCCGAAGAGATCAAGGGCATCACGAAATAGTGCCCGTCGTGTCGCTCGATCTCACGAACGACGCCGACACCAGCGACATGATCGCCACACCGGCGGCCACCGTGAACGCCACGCGATACGACGCCGACACGCCGCCTGATTCGGTTGCTTGCTGAATGGTGGTCATCACCACCGCACCCAACACGGCTCCGATCTGGTTCATGAGTTGTTGCATCGCACCAGCCACACCGAGGTCGCGATCGTCGACGGAGTTTGCGACCAACGACGTGAGAGCGGGATTGGCGATTCCGACACCGGCGCCCGACAGTGCTAGAGCGATGATCACGAACCAGAGTGCCGAGTCGATCGACACGAGCGCGAACAGCACCATCGATGCCACCACACTGGCCGCTCCGAACATGCTCGTCGAGCGCTCCCCGATGCGCATCGTCACCAGACTGGCCAGTGGAGCCACCACCGCGAAGGTGAGAGGGCGCGCGATGACCACGAGGGAAATGCGCGACGTGTCGTAGCCGAGCACATCGGCCATGATCAACGGAGCCATCAGGAAACCGCCCATGTAGGCGAAGTTGCTCAACGACTGCGAGAGGATCGGAAGCGCGATGTTGCGGGTGCGGACCCACTGCAACGGCAGCAAAGGATCGCTCGCCGTACGTTCGATCGCCACGAACCAACGCAACGCCAACGCCCCGACGACGAGCAATCCGATGATCGCCGGATTCGACCATCCCCACCGCGGCCCCTGGTTGACACCAGCGAGGATCGAGGCCGCACCGAGGGCCAGGGCGATCGATCCCCTCACGTCGAAGCGAACGTCGCGCTGACGTTCGGTGTCTGGCAACAGCCAGAAGGCGATCAACACGCCGATCACACACAGCGGGGCCTGGACCGCGAAGATGATCCGCCATCCGAACGCGTCGACGATCGGAGCCCCGGCCACCACACCGAGAACGGGGGCGATGGCGTTCACGAAACTCCAGTAACTCAGCGGTCGTACGCGTTGATCGGACGGGAACAGTCGATTGATGTAGGCCATCGTCGCCGGACCGGTCGCAGCACCGAGCGTCGCCGAGAGCGTGCGAAAGGCGATCATCGAAGTCGCGTCCCAAGCCACCGCCGTCAGCGCAGCGAAGATCCCGGCTCCGAGCAATCCGCCCACGAAGACTCGTTTGTGACCCCACAGGTCACCGGCCTTGCCGTAGGCCGGCCCGACCACACCGAAGGCCAGCATGGGTCCGGTGATGCTCCACGACACGACCGACACCGACGATCCGAGTTCGTCGGCGATCGACTGCAGCGAGACGACGAGGATCGTGATCGTGAAACCCACGGTGAAGAGCGCTGTCAACACCACCAAGAGAAGTGCCCACTCACGTTCGATCGGTACTCGTCGCCCGAGCCAACGGCGAAACAGGTTCGGCCAGGGAACGATGCCGATCTCGTCGACTCCCGCTGAGTCGACGTTCAGCGTCCGGCGGTCGTCCGACCGGGCGTCGGAGTGGGCTTCGGAGCCCACGCGTCAGGACTTGGGTGCGAGTCGCGTCATCGCCACGGTGAGATCGGCGACGGTCCAGCGATCGTTCTGCTTGATCTCTTCGGCGTTGGTCCACGACTGCACGCGAGTGACCTGACCACCCTGCACGAAGAAGGTCTCGCCACTGAAGGCACAGGCCTCCGACGACAGATAGGCGACGAGCGGGCTCACGTTGGCCGGATCCCAGAGGTCGAATGCCCCGTCCTTGGCCGCCATCACGTCCTCCAGACCCGGTGTGGCGAGCGTCAGTCGGGTACGAGCGGCCGGCGCGATCGAGTTGCTCTTGACGTTGTAACGCGAGAGTTCCTTGGCGCAGATCTGACTGAACGTCGCGATACCCGACTTGGCCGCGCCGTAATTGGCCTGACCAGGATTCGAGAACAAGCCCGACGTGCTCGAGGTGTGCACGAGGTTGCGCACCTTGTTGACGCCGTTCTTCGATTGCTCGCGCCAGTAAGCGGCGGCGTGGCGTGTCGGGGCGAAGTGACCCTTCAGGTGAACGGCGATGACGGCGTCCCACTCGGCTTCGGTCATGTTGACGAGAACCCGATCGCGCAGAATGCCGGCGTTGTTCACCAGGATGTCGAGATCACCGAAGGTCTCGACGGCCTGATCGATCATCCGCTTGGCGCCGTCCCAGTCGGCCACGTTGTCGGTGTTGACGATGGCCTCTCCACCCATGGCGCGGATGTCGGCGACGGTCTGCTCGGCCGGAGTGACGTCGGAGCCGCTGCCGTCGTTGGCTCCGCCGAGGTCGTTCACGACGACCTTGGCGCCTTCGGCGGCGAACAACAGCGCGTGTTCACGCCCGAGGCCGCGACCCGCGCCGGTGATGATGGCGACTCGACCCTGCAGTGCACCCATGACACGACTCCTCATGAACTCGATTCGGCGCCCGCAAGGCGCTCGTTTGCAGTGAGCAACCTTAGGTTCAGGAGCCGTAATACGCCAGTTGGACGATCGTTCCGCGGGCGACCACCTGACCCGCGGTGATCGGCTGACCGTCGACCAGGATCGCCACCAGGACACCTCTCGTGTTCCCCGTCACCGTTCCGACGATGAGACCGGCATCGGTGAGCGCTTGCACGACTCGATCGTGATCGAGACGCGACAGGACCGGAACCGTGACGACGTCGGGTCCCTTGGAGATGACGATCGTGACCTCGGAATCACGTGGCGTCAGTTCGCCGGGTGGCGGGACCTGGAAACCGATCGCACCGGCCGGAATGTCGGTGAAGTACTGATCGTCGACTCGCCGCACCTTCAGTTCGAGCTCTTCGAGAATCGTGCTCGCCGCCTCGAACGTCTGACCACGCAACTCGGGCACGACACGCGGTTCGGGTCCGGTCGACACGTACACGTCGATCACCGTTCCCTTCACGACTTCGTCGCCAGCCACGAGATTGGGTTGCGATGCGACTTCCCAACGCGCGACTCCGCCGATCTCGACGTCCTCACTGAAACCTTCGAGACGACGAACTTCGAGACCGAGGTTGGCCAGAGTCGTGAGCGCTTCGTCGGCCGAGACGCCCACGATGTCGGGCAACGGAACCGGCGGCGGTCCGCTCGACACCACGAGAGTAAGCACTCCGTCGTCGGACAAGTTCTTTCCGGATTCGGGTTCGGTACGGATGACCACGCCGGCGTCGAACTCCTCGCTGAATTCTTCGACGACCTCGACGCTCCATCCGTATTCGGTGATCGCGTTCGTGGCCTCACCCTCGTCGAGTCCGGTGAGAATCGGGACTCGTTCTCCGTCGTCGACCACGATGCGATACACGAAGAATCCGCCGACGACGAGCGCGAGAACTGCCACGGCGGCGATCACCCATCGGCCGATTCGCGGCTGCTCGATCGGCCCGGTCGGATCGACCGGAACGTCGTCCGCGGTCTCGGGACGGATGATCATGTTGCCGTCGTCGACGACGGGTACACCACTCGGGGCGGTGACTCCGACGAACTCGGTGGGACGGGAAAGATCGGCTGTCGCCGCGAGGTCCAGCGTCGGTCGAGCGACTTCTCCGGTCGCGTCGATCGTGACGATCGGTGGCGGTGTCGGACGCGGCAACGTCGATGCCGCGGTGACGAGAGCGCGACCCATGTCGGCGGCGCCGAAACGTTCGAAGGGATCGGAACGACCGGCCCGCTCGAGAACGGCGGCGAGAGGTCCGAGATCAGCCGACACCGGAAAGAGTCGTTCCTGTCGAGCCGACAGGGTCGACACCACCGAGTCGGCGAGGAAGGGCACCGCTCCGGTGACCGCTTCGGCCAGAACGAGAGCCAGCGCGTAAACGTCGCTCTTCTCGTCGAACGCACGACCCGCGGCCTGCTCGGGCGACGAGTACCGCGCGCGTTCCATGGAGACGTCGGACGGCGACTGCCATGCACGCTCGGCGACGAGAGTGGTGACACCGAGATCGGCCAACGAGACCTCGTGGTTCTCACCGAAAGCGATCGCACTCGGTCGGATGTCGAGATGAATCACCCCGATGCGATGGGCGCGGTCGAGTGCTCGGCAGATCTCGACGCCCACGACGACCGCCTGCGATGCCGTGAGTGTGCGACCGCGATCGAGCATGTCCTGAAGAGTTCCGCCAGCCGGGCGCTCCGACACGACGAAGAAGCACGGACGTCCCTCGACGTTCTCGGTTCCGGTCGTCACGATCGGCACGATCGAACGGTGGCGCAGACCTCGGGCCACCTCGACCCGCTCGGTCAGTTCTCGTCCGAGTTCGGCCGTGGCTTCGGGAGTGAAGAGTCGCACGGTGGTGGTTCGACCGGTCTCGTCGTCGATCGCCACGTAGGTGGTCGCCGCCGACGACATCGAGATCGTCCTCTCGATACGGAATCGACCAGCGATCGAACGGCCCACCGACGACGACTCGCCCGGACCCATGGGATCACCCGACATGTCCCGACCCCCGGCCACTCATAGGGTCCGAACGCTAGTGGTGGAAAGCGAGGTGTGACCGTCGGCAGCCGGATAAGTCCTGCTCCGACGTGCGAATTCGCGGTGACCGGGCGAGACTGACTCCGTGTCACGAAGCGATTCGACGACTGGAACTCCCCGACGGCGGATCAACAAGGAGCTGTTGGCCGTCAGCCTGGCCGTGGGTCTCGGACTCACCCTCGTCGTCCTCGGCTTCCTGAGTGGCACAACGGGTCGCGACGCCCTCGGATACCCCGACGCGATCCTCGACATCGCCCCGGCCCCGAACGATCGTCAGGTCCTGTCCCAGACGGAGATTCGCGTCGATCTCGCGGATGGATACGAAGCGGTCCTCGTCCTCGACGGGGTCGAGGTGCCGACCACTCCCCTCACCGACATCGCCGGCGGCCTCGCCGAGCCCGGTCAACAGATCGACCTGCCGCCCACGGCGATCTACGACCAAGGCAACTCGTTGATCCGTTTCACTCCCTCCGATGGTGCCGTCGTCGAGTCGTACGCGGTCGGCCGACACGAAGTGACCGTGATCTTCTGGGAGATCGAAAAGGGTCGCAACACCGCGCGCAGTTACTCCTGGTCGTTCGAAGTTCTCTGACGCGCAGTCGACTGCGGTTCAACTCGGCAGTTCGCCGGTCTCCAACACGTGACGGAATCCGTCCTCGTCGAGCATCGGGACGCCGAGGGACTCGGCCTTGGTCACCTTGCTCGCTCCGGGTTCACGTCCGACGACGAGCGCGAAGGTCTTGGCCGACACCGATCCCGGGCTCTTGCCTCCGCGCTCCTTGATCGCGCGCTCGGCGCCGTCGCGATCGAAACCGTCGAGTGTTCCGGTGACGACGATCGCCTTGCCCGCCAAGGTCTGCGGCGCCGACGACGCTTCCACACGACCGAAGTCGACTCCGGCCACCCGCAACTTCTCGACGAAGCCGCGGTTGTCGGCGTGCGAGAACCAATTGGTGATCGAGCGCGCGATCACGTCGCCCACTCCGTCGACGGTCGCGAGGGTCTCGTCATCGGCGGCCATGATCGCGTCGAGTGTTCCGAAGTGAACCGCGAGCGCCTCACCGGCCGATGGTCCGAGATGTTTGATACCGAGGGCGGTCAGGATCTTCGGCAGCGGACGCGTCTTGGAGCCCTCGATCGCATCGAGGAGTTTTTCGGCGCTGATCCTCCCGAAACCCTCGAGGGTGAGCAACTGCTCCACCGTCAGTGAATAGATGTCACCCGGATCACTCACCAACCCGGCATCGGAGAGTTGGAACACGGTCCGCTCACCGAGACCCTCGATGTCCATCGCTCCACGCGACGCGAAATAGATGATCCGCTGATCACGTTGATGCGGACAGGACGGCTCGACGCAGCGCGTGTCGGATTCACCCTCGGCACGTACCAGAGAGCTCTTCAGCGGACACGGACATTCGTGCGGGAACTCCCACGGCTTCGACTTCTTCGGACGCAGCGACAACACCGGGCCAACGACCTCGGGAATCACGTCTCCGGCCTTGCGAACCACCACGGTGTCGCCCGGGCGAACGTCCTTCAACCGAACCTGATCCTCGTTGTGCAGAGTCGCCATCGACACCGTCGAACCGCCCACGAAGACCGGCTCGAGGACGGCGAACGGCGTGGCACGTCCGGTGCGACCGATCGAGACCTGGATGTCGCGCAGCACCGTCGTGCGTTCTTCGGGTGGGAACTTGAAAGCGATGGCCCAACGCGGGGCCCGTGCCGTGTGGCCGAGCACTTCGCGTTGGGCCAGATCGTCGATCTTGACGACCGCACCGTCGATCTCGTAACCGAGTCCGTGTCGCCGCGACTGCCATTCGCCGCAGAACTCCTCGACGGCATCGAGCGAATCGACGACGCGAATCTCGGGGTTGACGGGGAATCCGCAGGCAGCGAGCAGATCGAGAGTGTCGTGATGCGAGGTGAATCGTGGTCCACCCACGACCTCACCGAGTTGATAGGCCCAGAACGAGAGCCCGCGACCGGCGGTGACGGTCGAATCCTTCTGTCGCAGACTCCCGGCGCCAGCGTTGCGCGGATTCACCGGCACTGGTTCGGGTCGGCGACCGGCGGCGACTCGTTCGACGTTCTCGGCCTCTTTGGCCGCACGCAGACGCTCGAAGGCATCGATCGGCAGAAACACCTCACCACGCACCTCGAGCACCTCGGGGACCTCGATGGGGCGAGACGAACCGGTGAGCCGAATCGATGCGGGCAGCACCTTGGGGACAGCGGCGATGGTCGCCACGTTGGCCGTCACGTCCTCGCCGACTCGTCCGTCACCACGTGTCGCCGCCTGCACCAGTCGGCCCTTCTCGTATCGCAGACTCACCGCCAGACCGTCGATCTTCAATTCGCAGCAGTAACGAACGTTCGCCTCGGCGCCGAGTCCTTTCACCACTCGCTCACCCCACGCGTGCAGTTCGTCGCGATCCATGGCGTTGTCGAGACTCGTCATCGGCACACGGTGCTCGACCGGTGCGAAAGCCTCGCTGATGTCACCGCCGATCAACTGAGTCGGCGACGTCTCCGAAGCGAGTTCGGGATGGGCCGCCTCGAGGCCCTCCAGTTCACGTACCAACTCGTCGTACTCGGCATCGGCGATCTCGGGTTCGGCCAGAGTGTGATACAGACGACGATGTCGATCGATGACTCGTCGCAACTCGGCGATGCGTTCGGATGGTTCCACGTCAGGCACCGACGTTGAGTCGGGTGACGAGTGCCTGAGTTCGCACTCGTTCGGCGAGTTCGTGAACCTGTCGCACCACGAGCGCGGCCGAGTCGGCACTGTGCAGAGCGAGACCGCATTCGGGTGTGACGAGGGACTGCTGTCGAAGGAGGGCCGCGTCACAGCCACCCTGCACCAATCCGCACCACGCCGATGCCAATCGCTTGCACCATCGTTCGACGGATTGACCCATCGGGCCATCGGTCGCCACCGCACCCCACGCGATCCAACCACCACTCGCGAGGTACGGCGCGATCGCTGCCGCGCCGTCGACGAGACGCGACGAGACCGGCACGCTGAGAACGTGGGGTCCGGCCGCCAGGAGATGCGCGACCGATACGTCGGCACACGAGTGCAAGCCGACGACGGCGTCGCGCTCGACAGCGGCCAAGGCGGCCGACATCAGATCGATCGCGATGTCGGTGGCGATGGGAAACGTCTCGTCGTCGAGGTCGGTGAGATCGGGTTCGTCGATGATCACGATCTGAGCGTTGTCGGGCAACGCACGACGCACGGTCTCGGCCATGACCAACAGGTACTCGCGAACCACGCGCACCGCCACCGAGAACGCCACGTGAGTCGGGACTCCGGCGCGCACGAGCGCCCGGCCGAAACTCACCGGGCCGATGAACTGCCACTTGACCGGGCCGGTGTAACCGGTGCTTCGCACGTGCTCTCGTCCGTGTTCGAGCCAGGCCCGGAAACCACCGAAGGCGTCGTGGTCGAGATCGGTCACGACCGGTGACACCGGATCGATTCGACTCACGTCGATCGAGAGCGACCCGTACTGACCGAGGCTCACTCCGCGCAGACCGACGATCGCCTGCGCCACCATTCCTTCCGCCGGCGAACGACGCGGCAGGGTCGGTGCGCACGGCACGTCGGTGCTGGTCCAGGCGAACTCGACCGCCGAACGGGCGTCGCGATGGGGCAAGCTGCCGACGAGGGTCGAACTCCCTCCCGTCAACACCGCATTCACCGATGTCATCGTGCCGAAACCATCTCGAAGTCCCCCCTCTCTTCGTAGCAGGACGCTTCCTTCCTGACACAATTGGAGGACCCCATGGCTGACACGACGTCACGTTTCTCACATGCATCGATCTGGCTGTTGCGTCTCGCGACCTTCGCCTCGGGATCGACGGTCTTTCTGCTCGATGATCGACTCGACGAACTGTCGAAAGATGCGGCTCTCCTCGGCACGATCGCTCTCTGGGCGACGTGGGCACTCATACTTCTGTGCGTCCTGGTTCCTTCCTCGGTCGCTCTCACCGGTATTCGTCTCCTCGCCCCCGTGCACCTCGCCATCACCAGCATCGTCACGATCGGCGATCTCGGCGACCGACCCTCGACGCTGACGATCGTCGCGCTCGTGCCCACGTTCCTGACCGTTCTGTCGGCCTTCTCGGCCGAGGTCGGGACGGAATTCGTTCAGTCGTCGGCGTACGGCGACGAGACGCGCATTCCACTTCTTCCACCGATCCCGTTCCTCACCGTGCTCGTCACCAGCTGGGTCCTGTGGGTGGCTTCGGGCATCGTCGGTTCGCTCGCTCTCACTCGCGAGGCCTGGGTGGCCGGCGGAATCCTGGTCGCCGTCACCGTGGCACTCACCGCGATCCTGCCACCGCGTTTCCATCGTTTCTCACGACGATGGATCGTGATCGTTCCCGCGGGGCTCGTCGTTCATGATCACGTCGTTCTCGCCGAGACCGCCATGTTCACGAGGGCGACGATTCGTTCGGTGACGTCGACTCGTCGAGACGACGACGCCGCCGATCTGAGTGGGCGACGTGGCGGCACCGGGGTCGAAGTGCAACTCACCGACTTCGAGACCGTCGTCCTGGCTGCGACACCGTCGACCCCGGGGGGATCGGCTCTCCACGTGAAGACGTTCTGGGTGCGACCGAGTCGGCCCGGTCGACTGATCAGCGCGTGGTCGCGACGTCGCTCGAGCGCGTCGTAGCGCCGCCGATCACCCAGTCACCCGTCGGGTCGTAGAACACCAGGCTCTGACCCGGCGAGACACGTCGCTGACGCTCGGACCACTCGACGACGACCGAGTCCCCAGTGGGATTCGTGAGTCGGCGGAGTCGTGCCGGCCGAGCCTCACCGTGAGCGCTGCACTGAACGAGTACGTCGCCCTCCATCGCTTCGTTCGTCCAGACGGGTGCGCCACCCACTTCGTGATCGACGAGCAGTGCGTCGTGCGACCCGACTGTCACGCGTCGATTCGGGACGTCCACGTCGACCACGAATCTCTTCGTGCCGCCACCCCCGGCGACTCCTCGACGCTGGCCGAGGGTCACGAGCTCGACGGCATCGACGCGCCCGATGTTTCGTCCGGTCTCGTCGACCACGTCGGCCGGATGCAGGTCGATGCGCCGACGCAGGAAATCGGGGCGCCCACCCGTGCTCCGCGTGATGAAACAGACGTCCTGACTGTCGGGTTTGTGGGCGGTCCGCAGACCGAGGCGATCGGCGTGGGCCCGGACTTCGGTCTTGGTCATCGATCCGACCGGAAAGAGGC
>JBEDFW010000211.1:0-11297 GCA_041174985.1 Actinomycetota bacterium
AATCGGGAGCGATCGTTCGAGTGCGCGCCTTCTTCGATCAACCGACCGAGTTCGCACTCGCCGACTGGTTCACACCCGAACGCTCGGATTGATCCGGGTCACACCGCGAGCGTGTTGCCGACGACTCCCGCTCGCAACAGGTGGAGGGTGAAACGACGAACGTCGCCTTGTTCAGGGTCGAACGTGGGACGTGCTCTGTTACGGTTCGCTCGTGGTTCTCGACTCTCGCCCCAAGGATGCGACCTCGCACACGCGTGATCGCAATCGCGCCCAGGAATTCGACCTCGATCCCGCCGACTTCGACCGAGCCCGACGAGGTTGGATCGCTTCACTCGCCGACGTTCACGTCCTCGACTCGCAGGGTCGCACGGCGATCGACATCGGCCGTTACGGCTTTCTCGACGACGATTGTCCCGACACCGTTCATCCCAGTCTCTGGCGTCACGCGCGCCTCAACGCCCACCACGGATTGTTCGAGGTGGCTGATGGTGTGTGGCAGGTGCGCGGCTACGACATCTCCAACATCACCTTCGTTCGCGGTGACACCGGCTGGATCGTCATCGATCCACTCACTGTCGAAGCTACCGCCCGGGCTGCCTACGACCTCGTGACCGAACATCTCGGGCCCCGTCCGGTCACGGCAGTCATTTACACGCATTCGCACGCCGACCACTTCGGAGGAGTTCTGGGAGTCACCACCCAACACGACGTCGACAGCGGCCGATGTCGGGTGATCGCACCCGAAGGATTCCTGCACGAGACGGTCGGCGAGAACGTGATCGCCGGCCCGGCCATGGGTCGCCGAGCCACGTAAAAATTCCGCCCTCTGCTACCAGCCGGTCCGAAGGGTCACGTGAACTGTGGTCTCGGCCTCACGATTCCGATGGGGCCTCCGGGTCTCATCGCCCCGACCGAGGACATCACCTTCACGGGCGAAGAGAAGATCGTCGACGGCGTGCGCATCGTCTTCCAGCTCACTCCGGAAACCGAAGCGCCGGCCGAGATGAACTTCTTCTTCCCCGACGGGGGTTGGCTCTGCATGGCCGAGAACTGCTCGCACACGATGCACAACCTGGTGCCCATTCGTGGCGCACAAGTTCGTGATTCGCTCTCGTGGTCGAAATACATCAACGAGGCGATCGAACTCTTCGGCGAGCGGACGAAGGTGATGTTCACGTCGCACAACTGGCCACGCTGGGGAGCCGACGACGTACGCGGCTTCCTCGAGTTGCAGCGCGACATGTACCGCTGGATGCACGACCAGACCATGCGCCATGCCAACCTCGGACTCACTCCGCTCGAGATCGCCGAACATCTCGAGCTGCCGGAGGAATTCCTCGCCGAGACTCATACCCGTGGGTACTACGGCGATCTCGTCCACAACTCGAAGGCCGTGTATCAGCGATACCTCAGTTGGTACGACGCCAACCCGGCGAATCTCGACAAGTTGCCACCCACCGAAGTCGGGCGGCGTTACGTCGAACTGGCCGGCGGACCCGACGCCCTACTCGGCGCGGCACGACGCGCGTTCGAGGCCGGGGATTACCGCTGGGTCGCCGAATTGCTCAACCATCTCGTGTTCGCCGATCCGTCGAATGAGGACGCGCGCTCTCTGCAGGCCGACACGCTCGAACAACTCGGCTACCAGAGCGAATCGACCACGTTCCGCAACGCCTATTTGATGGGCGCCCAGGAATTGCGCCACGGTCCGCCGCAACTCGGCAACACCACCGTGCGTGGCCGCGGAATCCTCGCTGCGATGACGATCGAGCAGATCTTCGACACGCTGGCCGTACGCCTGAAGAGCGAGGCGGTCGCCGGCGTCAAGTTGTACGTCAACTGGACCTTCCCCGATCTGGCGGGAACTCCCGACGAGACGTGGGTGCTCGCCGTCTCGAATCGCACGATGTACTCGGTGCGTGGTCGACATCAACCGGGAGCCGATGCCTCGGTACGTCTCGACCGGAGTCTCTTCATTCGGATCATCGCCCAGGAGACGTCGTTCGTCGACGAAATCGGTGCTGGCAACATCTCTCTCGACGGTGACGCCGCGGCCCTTCTCACCGTCTTTGGAAACCTCGACGTCTTCATGGCTGGATTCGCCATCGTCGAACCCTGACCGACGATCCCTCACTCTCGCTCTCGCTCCCCCAGTTCTTGGTGTTCTGGGTCCAGGATCGGACGCCCAGCGTCCGATCCTGGACCCAGAACACCGGTCGCCGGCCGGTTGAATGGGGTCATGACAACGTTGGCCGAAAATCCCGTCGACTCCATCCCCGGTCTGGTGGCCGGGGTTCGCCACACCTACGGCACCCGTCTCACCCGACCGCTCTCCTGGCGTCGCAAGCAGTTGCGCGCCATGATCGCGATGCTCGAAGAGAACGAAGCCGAATTCTCCGCTGCTCTGCGCACCGACCTCGGCAAACCCGATCTCGAAGGGTTCGTCACCGACATCGCTTTCGTGATCGGTGAAGTGAAACTCATGCTCAAGAACCTGCGTCGCTGGAATCGTCCGCAGCGCGTGCGCACTCCCCTCGTCGCCATGCCGGCCTCGTCGAAGCGGATTCCCGAGCCACTCGGTGTGGTTCTCGTGATCGCCCCCTGGAACTACCCCATCCAACTCCTTCTCGTCCCGGCTGCCGGCGCGATCGCCGCCGGTAACGCCGTGGTCATGAAGCCATCGGAAGTTTCGTCGGCCACCTCGGCCGCACTGGCGCGTCTGGTACCCGAGTATCTCGACACGTCGGCGATCGCCTTGGTCGAAGGCGGAGTACCCGAGACCACGGCTCTGCTCGCCGAGCGGTTCGACCACATCTTCTACACCGGGAACGGCACGGTGGGGCGAGTGGTCATGCGGGCAGCGGCCGAGCATCTCACTCCGGTCACTCTCGAACTCGGCGGCAAGAGCCCGACCATCGTTCACTCGTCGGCCGACCTCGACGTGGCCGCTCGACGCATCGCGTGGGGCAAGTGGTTGAACGCCGGCCAGACTTGCGTCGCACCCGACTATGTATTGGTCGAACGCTCGATCGAAACCGACTTCGTCGAAAAACTTCGCCACGCCATCACCGACTTCTACGGAAGCGAACCCCGAACGAGCGGCAGTTACGGTCGCATCGTCTCCGAGCGCCATTTCGATCGTCTCCGAGGGCTCATGGCCGGCGGTCGAGTGATCGTCGGCGGAGACGTCGATCGCGACGATCGCTACATCGCCCCGACGGTGATCGCTGACGTCGACCTCTCGTCGAATCTCATGAACGAGGAGATCTTCGGTCCTCTTCTTCCCATCGTCCCCGTGTCGTCGGTCCGGGAGGCGATCTCGTTCGTCAACGGTCGCCCGCATCCGCTCGCGCTCTACGTGTTCGCCGAGAAGAAGTCGGTGATCGACGAGGTGCTCGAACACACGACCGCCGGCGGTGTCACCGTGAACGGCACTCTGATGCACCTCACGAGCCCCAACCTTCCTTTCGGAGGAATCGGTGAGAGCGGAATGGGCGCTTATCACGGCGAGGCCGGCGTGCGCGTCTTCCAACATCTGAAGCCGGTGCTCGCACGCAGCACGAAGGTCGATCCCTCGCTCGCCTACCCGCCGTACACCGAGCGGAAGGCCAAGATCTTCCGAAAGGTTCTCTGAGATGGACCTCGCGAACGCCGTTCTCAGCGTCGTACTCGCCGTCTTGTGCATCTCGTCGGCGATCGCCGACTTCCGTCTCGTGCCACAGATCGTGCAAGCGGTCGAACGACTCGGATTTCCGACCCGCATCGTGCCGGCCCTCGGCCTGACCAAGGCTGCCGCTGGCGTCGGCTTGCTCATCGGTCTCGGAATCGAGCGCCTCGGAACTTTCGTGGCCTTGTGCCTCGGTCTCTACTTCGTCATCGCGGTGGGTGCCCACGTGCGGGTCAAGGACGCCGCTTCGGAAACGTTGCCGGCTCTCGTGATGCTGATTCTCAGCGTCGCGACCTATCTGACGTCGCTCTAGTCGGCGTTCACGCCGACGGAACCTCGGTCGTGCCGCCGCTCATGATGTACTCGATCCACCAACGTGGGGCGTTGTCGAGAAGATTCCCGAGGTGCGAGTAGTCGTGCCAGCGACGGATCAGTCCGTCGCGTACCTCCATCACCGACGTGAAGGGGTGCACGATCACCTCTCCGGTCGAGAAGTGCCACTCCTCTTTGTGCTCGGTGATGACCACGTCGCCTTCGGCAAGAACCACGCCGGGGACGTGCACCATCTTCGCCGTGGGTCCGAGACCGAGTTTCAGACGATCGGCGATGGCGGGACCTCCCACCACGGGCGGAACCGCTCCGACGTCCATGTACTCCGCGTCGTCGGCGAACTGCGCGGCGACGCCGGACCAATCCTTCGCGTACATGAGCTCCCAGTGGCGAGCGACGACGGCTTTGTTGGCTTCGGTGGATCCGGGCACGACGGTCATTTCGCAGGCGAGAACAGGTGACGGAGAGTCGACATCGCCACGTCGACCCACAGATCGTCGACGCCCGGTTCGTCGCCGACGTCGACGAGGACTCGTCCGATGAGGATCGATTGCACGAAGTAGGAGATGCCCACCGGGTCGATGGACATCGAGATGATGCCCTTGTCCTGCATCATGCGCAGTGTCTCGGCGAGATGCGCACCACCCGAGATCTGCGCCTGGCGCAGCGTCGTGGCGAGGGCCGGAATCCCGTCGGCAGCAACCAGAGAGGCGAGGCGACGCGAGCGACGGAAACGACCTTTCGCGTCGCCGTCGGTGCGCAGAACGAATTCGATCGCCGCGAAGACCTCGTCGAGGCTGGTCGCGTCGAGGAGAAACTTGCGCATCCCGTCGAGTTCGACGGCCTGTTGATCGACCCAGTGTTCGAGTTCGAGAGTGGCGACCAGTCCGGCTCGACTACCGAAGTGGTGATACACCGAACTGCGAGCGATGCCGGAGGACTCGATCACACGATCGAGATTGAACTTCACCGGACCATGGGCCGCGATCTCGGCCCGAGCGTGGTGGAGCACCACTTCGATCGTGGCCAGACCATCCGAACGCTTGCGCATCGGTTCCCCCATGACGGTCACCCTAGACGAGGTCGATCGGGTTCAGGAACGCCGGAACGGTAACTCGTATGACCCGGCCGGCCGACGAACCTCGTCTCCCTCGATCACCACGATCAGCGGCACCGGGCTCGACACCGTCACGGTCGACCGATCGACCCGGACCGACACCGGGCCGTGAGGGGTGGGACACGATCCCTCGGCCCATTCGAGGTCACCGATTCTCGGCTCGACACGAACCGTCGCGAATCCGGGCGTGTCGGGACGGATCCCGAGTACCCACTGAATGACGTCACGAGTGGGTGTGCTCGACCACCCGTGACAACGAGTTCCCCCGTACCAGGTCTCGCCGAACGACGTCGCGCAACGATCGAGCAGGTGTTGCCAATCGAGAAGTAGCGCGGGCAGCACATCTGCTCGGCCGGCGATCGCCAAGGCGTCGTGAACGACGTATCGGAAGAACGGTTGGGCGCGTACGACCAGTCGCTCGGTGTCCCACCACGGCTCGGGATGACCTTGGTAGAGGTACACGCCGCCGAGTTCGGTCTCGGTTCCGGGGTCACTCGGACCGTCGGCGCGCGCGAACGCCGCGTGCACCAAGTTCGACTCGTCGGTGATGATCTCGACCAATCGGTCCCATCTCTCACGCGGCGCGAGTCCACCGACGATCGCTGACGCCTGACCGTGCTGAGAGACCATGGGAAGTCGTTCGTCGCCGATCACCGAATCGACGTACATCCGACGAACCGGATCCCAGAATCTCTCGAAGGCCACGACCATTCGTGCATGGCACGCCCGCGCCCACTCCGCACGTCCGGTGTCACCCAGCCACTCGCTCATCTCGGCGAACTCGAGCAACGACCGGGCCCAGAGTCCGGCGATCGTGGAGTTGGCCCCGTCGCTGTGAACGGCACTCCAGTCGATGAGCACCCAACCCGGCATCTCGACCGGGAGTCCGGTGTGATCGGTCCGGTCGGCGAACCAACGCAGAACTCCTTCGACGACTGGCAACAATCGACCGATCTCGGCGCGATCTCCGCAATAGCGATGGAGGTTGTGAACGGAGTGGATCCAGTGCAGGGCCCAGTCGGGGACGATCGACATGTCGTCGTGTTCGATCTCGCCCGCCACCGACATCGGAATCATGCCGTCGGCCCGAGGTGAAGCAGCGAGGACCGGATGCCAACGGGCGAGCGACCAATCGTCGTTGCTCGTGAGATCGACCATCTGGTGAACCACCGAGTCACCGGTCCAGGCCCGCTGTTCGCGAGTCGGACAGTCGACGTACGAGTCGAGTGACGAGATCGAGACCGTGCGCCGTCCGACGGCCACGATGTCGTCGAGACGTGCGTCGGACGAGCGAAAGCCGTGTGAGCCCGTCGTCGGATGCAATCGTTCGACCACCGACACCCCGTGCACCGTGACTCCCGCACCGATGACCTGGACGCCATGCACTCCGAAGAGATCGACCGACTCGATGGTGCGACGCGCACCGTCGAGAGTCAGGAAGAGCGACGAGTCGTAGGCCTCTCCGCGCGGGCGTCCGTTCTCGAGTCGCTCGGCACCGTGTATCTGCACCGTCGATCCGGCCGGCCCCTCGACGTCGACGAGCAACGTGCCGACGAGGATTCGTTCGGCGACGAATTCACCCGCGCCCGCGTCGCGCAGAACGACCGGGGTCGGGACGGGTCGCGACGTGGGACGTCCGGCCCAAGGTCCGACCGGGTAGGTGGGCGGAACCTTGCGACCCGATCCGCCGAACACCGTGGCCCGTTGCTGACGAACCGCGGGCCACGTCGTGAACACGTCGTCCGACACCGTCCATTGCTCGGGCAGCGAGCGAAGGTCGACCAATTCGTCGCCGCGTTTCAACAGACTGAAACTCGGCGTGGCCCCCCAGCCCGCGAGGATCGTTCCGTGCCAACTCTCGTCCGAGACCACCACGCGTCCGTCGCCGAAGTGCGCCTCGAAAACCGCCGCCCCGTGACGTAGATCGACCGATGACGGGAGGGGCATCGACCATGCGGTGGCATCGACATCGGCGGTCACCAGAAGCGCGATGTCGTTGCGTCCGACTCGCAACCACGGAGCGATGTCGACGTCGTCCCAACGCATTCGACGGGGATTGACACGCACGGGACCCCGGCCGACCTCGTGTCCGTTCACGTACCACGTGACACGTCCGATCACGGCGACTCGGGCCGGAACGACGGTCGGAACGCGATCGAGCTCGAACCTCGTTCGCAGGGCCGCGGTCCGACGGTTGGTCTCGTGTTCCCAGTTGGTCGAACGATGTGGCCAGATCCAACGACCCGACCAACGGCCGTCGGGGAACTCGAGCACCGACACCACCGACTACTTTTCGACGGCGCGAACGAGATTGTCGAGGGTGACTTCCATGTTGCGACGGTTGTGACTGGCTCGGTCGGCGACTCCGCTCACGATCTTGCCCACCTTGACCGTGAAACCGCTTCGGTGATCGACCCACGAGTGGGTGACGCGACAACCGTTCGTCGTGGGCTCGACTTCGTAGACCCAGTCACACCAGTTCTTTCCGAACACCATGAGTCCGAACGAGAACTTTCGCGGAGCGTCGAAATGATTGACCTCGACGGTGGTCGACCACGATCTCTTGCCGTTCGAGTTCCGTCCCTTGAACTTGGCTCCGACCGCCGGACCCGTGGCACCCTTCACCCATTCACCACCCTGGTTCTCGGGCGACCACTCCCCCATGCGCGGCAGGTCGGTCACCAATGCCCACACGGTGTCGACGGGGGCGGCGATTTCTCGGACGACGGACACGGTTTCGCTCATCGCGCCAGTATGTCACCCGCCCGAAGGCGGTCTCCCGATCGACCGATCAGTGCGCTGCGGCCAAGATCTGCTCGCCCCGTCGGTCGTAGGCGATGTTCGAGGCCATCAGATGCTGATGCGACCCGACCGCATCTCGGAAACAACGCTGGAGCAACGACGATTCGAACAAGGCTCCCGCACCGGCGAAGTGGAAGAGGTGGGTCACGGCCTCCACCGCCATGTCGGTCGCCGAGGCGATCACGCCACCGAGCCTCGCGTCGACCCGATGATCGGGGCTCTCACCGGCACGGAGCGCACGATCGACGGCTCCGAATTCGTCGCGGGCGTACCCACGAGCAGCGTCGATCCGCAATTGCGCCCGACCGAGTTCGTAGGTGAACGCGCCACGATCGGCGAGCCGTCCGTCGAAGCCACGGGCCTTGCCACGGGCGTAGGTGACCATCTCGTCGATGAATCTCTGACACACACCGAGGGTGAAACCCAGATTCTCCGGGGCGACGTAGCCCTGATAGCCGAGCGCGAACATCGCCCCACCGCGACGAATCGGAGTGTCGGGTCCGAAAGTGAGGTGTTCGGGAACGAATGCGCCGTCGACGACCACGTCGATACTGCCCGTCCCTTGCAGAGCCATCACGTTCCATTCACCGGCGACGGTGTACTGAGATCGTTCGACGATTCCGATCCGAACTCCATCGGCGGGATCCTCACCGATGGCAGTGAGGAGAGCCCACTCCGAATGCGGAACACCGCTCGCGTAACGCCAGCGACCGGTCATCACGATCCCACCGTCGACGCGCCGAAAGGTTCCGGACGGAGCCGACACGGCGGCCATGAATGGCGCGGCGTCGTTCGCGAAGAGAGCCTCGACTCCTCGCTCGTCGAGTCGCGCTCCGGCGACGCCACACGCGCCCGCATGGTTGAAGCCGGTCCAGGCCGCGGTCGGGTTCCGATACGAGAGGGCCGAGAAGAACGTCAGCTGATCGACGAGGTGGAGATGATCGCCCCCGACCTCGACGGGTGCTTTGACCATCGGAACACGCAGATCACGCATGATGTCGACGAGTTCGGTCGGAGCCGATTTCTCGTGCTCGGCCAGCGCGGCGAGCCGATCGAGCGGATCGGCGACTTCTTCGATCATCGACACGATGTCGTCGATCGAGCGGGGGGAAACCATCAGAGAACTCCTTCGTAACTTCCGCCATCGAGCAGCAGACTCTGCCCGTTGATGAATCCAGCCGGCACCGAACACAGGAATGCGCAGGTGTCGCCGAACTCGTCGGGCCGACCGAGCCGTCGGGCCCGAATCGACGCGACCTGCTCGGCACGCGCTTCTTCGTACGTGATCCCTCGCAACTTCATGGCGACACGAGCCATGTGTTCCTGGCGGTCGGTGTCGAATCGCTCGGGCAACAGTTGGTTCACCGTCACCCCGTGACGCGCCACCTCCTTCGAGACGCCCTTCAGGACTCCGATCAATCCGAGTCGCGTTCCTTGCGACAGGCTCATCATCGGATTCGGGGTCTTCACCATCGCCGAACTCACGACGACGATTCGACCGAATCCCCTCTCGCACATTCCGGGTAGCACTCGCTGCAAGAACGTCAATGGTCCGACGAGACCCAGATCGAGCGCCGAGCGCCACGCCTCGGGTGTGACGTCACCGAACGCGGTCGGGGGCGGGCCACCACCGTTCAAGAGGACGATGTCGGGTGCGGAGCACGCCGAGAGTAGCGCATCGTGCGTCATCGGGTCGGTGGCGTCACCCACGACGGTCGCCACCTTCACACCGTGGGTGCCTCTGATCTCGTCGGCTGCTCGTTCGAGGTCGGCGGCGGTACGCCCGTTGAGGACGAGATCGACTCCTTCGCGCGCGAGGCTCTCGGCGCAGGCCCGACCGAGCCCGCGACTCGATGCCAACAGGACGGCCGCGCGACCGCGAATTCCGAGATCCACGATGTCAGCGCAACCCGAGCGCTTCGCGCGCCGTGGCGATCTCGGCGAGATCGGGTGGACTGATGAAAGATTCGGGAGGATCCTTGGGACCCCACACCGAGAAACCGGCCGGCCCGTCGGCTCCGTCCCAATCGTCGCGGCGGTGCAGGCGATCCCACACCTCGTCGTCGACGATCTGGTCCATGTCGGAGAAGAACTCGAACATGTTGCCCGCCGGATCGCGCAGATACCAGAACACGTTCGACCCGAGATTGTGTCGACCGATACCGACGACGTGCGCGTCGGGCGATTCGGCCAGGATCGACGTTCCGAACTGGCCCACCGCATCGATGTCGTCGACTTCGACGGCGTAGTGGTTGAGATACGACGTCGGACCGGGCTGGATCAAGAGGTTGTGATGATCGGACTCGACACGCATGAACGTGAGCACCCCTTTGAACATGCAATCGGAGATCCTGAATCCGAGGGCGTTCACGTAGAAGTCGGCTGCTTCTCGGAACAGAGGCGTTCCGAGAACCACGTGACCGACGCGACGCGGAGGCGGAGGAGTTCGATTGTCCACGGCATCGGCTCGGGCGTTCAGCCGGACTCGTTCACCGGGACCATTGAAGGCACGGTGCTGCGTGGGAGTCAGCGGATGCGGGGCACTCACGTCGATCACGATCGAGTGACCGAAGATCGGGTCGACACACGTGAGAGAAGAACCGTTCACCCGAGCGTCCACACCCATGTTCGCGAGTCGGGTCGACACCGCGGCCAGATCGGACTCGGACTCGCACGACAAGTGCATCTGCGAGAGATGGCGATGCGTGCCCTCGGTGACCGTCATCTGCGTAGGACGATCGGCTGTGCCGAGGACCCCCGGACCAGTTGCGGTCATTCCTCGTCGGGTCCAGAAGTCGAAGAGTTCCCCGGGTCGTGGAACGGCGATCGTGATGTCGAGCAATCCGTTGAGTGCCATGTTTTCCCTCCCTGCAGATATTACGATATCGAATTATTCCGTGTCGAAAGATTGGATCACCAGGAAAGGCGCCTCATGGCGATCGACGAAATCCTCGATGACACCCTGCAGACCTGGGCCCGCGAACGTCCCGACCTCGACTTCGGCGGCGCCGAACTCTTCTTGAAGCTCAGCAGCGTGGTGCGGATCTCGGCGGTGGCGGTGCGCGACGAACTGGCCCGACTCGGGGTGTCGATACCCGAATTCGACGTCCTGGCCACGTTGCGACGCCACGGACCCGGCGCCCGGCTGACACCCGGTCACATCGCCCACGTCGCCATGGTCAAACCGAGCGGACTGTCGCACCGCCTCTCACGACTCGAGGGTCTCGGACTCGTGATGCGCGAACTCGACCCCACCGATCGGCGCAGCATCCTCGTCCAGATCACACCAGCGGGCCGCGAGATCGCCGACCGCGGTATCGAGATCACCACCCGCCACCAGCACGAAGTGTTCGCCCGGTTGTCGGACGCGCAACGAGAGAG